>JBKOZM010000064.1:0-4496 GCA_046725855.1 Chloroflexota bacterium
AGCTCGGGCCCCTGGCCGATGGCGCCCAGCACCGTGTCGCACTCGACCACGAACTCAGTGCCCGGCATCGGCTCGGGTCGGCGGCGTCCCTTCTCGTCGGGCTCGCCCAGCTTCATGCGCTGGAACTCGACTCCGGTCACGCGGTTCTTGGCATCGGTCAGGATCCTGACCGGAGCCGCCTGGAAGATGACCCGCGCCCCCTCCTCGATGGCCTCGTGCACCTCGTCCTGGGCCGGCATGTCCTTCAGGTCGCGGCGGTAGACCAGCGTCACCGCCGCCGCGCCCTGGCGCAGGCTGGTGCGCGTGCAGTCGATGGCGGTGAACCCACCGCCGATGACCACCACCCGCGAGTCCGTGAGCGCGGGGATCGGGAGGCCGCGGCTGCTGTTGTAAAGGTTCTCCAGCGCGTTCACCACGCCGTCGGCGTCCTCGCCGGGGATGCCCAGCTCGTTCGACTTGTAGCAGCCGATGCCCACATACACGGCGTCGTAGCCCTGCTCCAGCAGGTCGGCCAGGTGGAAGTCGCGCCCCAGCCGCATGTTCGGCTTCAGGGTGGCGCCCAGCTCCCAGACGTGATCCAGCTCGCGGTCCATCCACGGCTTCGGCAGCCGATAGGCGGGGATCCCATAGCGCAGCATGCCGCCCTGCTCCGGATCGGCCTCGTAGACGTCGCAGTGATGGCCGCGCAGCTGCAGGTAGTAGGCGGCCGCCAGCCCCGCCGGTCCGGCGCCGATGACCGCCACGCGGCGGCCGGTGTCCGGCTCCTTCGGCCACGGGATGGGCGCCGGGGCGTCGACCTCCAGCACCCGGTCGGCGCAGTAGCGGTGGCTGTCGCGGATGGCGATGGCGGTGTCCACCTCCTCGCGCCGGCAGTGCGTCTCGCACGGCGCCGGGCAGACGCGGCCCAGGATGGCCGGGAACGGGAGCGAACGCTTCAGGATGCGCGTCGCCTCTTCCCAGTTGCCCAGCGAGTTCTGCTTGAGGTAGCCGGGGATGTCGACCCGGGTGGGGCACTTGAACTGGCATGGCGGCAGGCAGTACGCGTCGTGGTCGCTGAAGATCAGCTCCAGCACCATGCGCCGGTTCTCGATGAGACGCTCGGAGTGGGTGGTGATGACCATCCCCTCGGCGACCTGCGTGCCGCACGAGATGGGCGTGCCCTCGATCCCCTCCACCTCGACCACGCAGATGCGGCAGGCGCCGTACGGCGCCAGCTTCGGCTCGTAGCAGAGGGTCGGCACCTCGATGCCCAACACGCGGCAGGCCTGCAGGATGGTCTGCCCCTCCTCGACCTGGACCTGCTGGCCGTTGATGGTGACGCTCATCTGGCGCGTGCCGGGCACCATCGGCCAGATGGGCGCGTAGTCCTCCGGGCGCAGCTGGCCCCTTCCGTCGCCGTTGCCGTTGGTCGCGAAGCTCATGGCTGCTCCATCCTAGCGGCCCGCCGGTTCAGCCGGATCAAGACCCTCGAGCGGCGTGACCAGCGGCGCCAGCGGCGTCGTGCCGCAGGCGCCGGCCAGGCACTCACCGCGCTCGGCGTGGGCCCGGTACTCCTCGGGGAAGCGGTCGAGGGTGGTCAGCATCGGTCCGGGCGCGCGAGCCTCAAGGCGGCAGAGGGCAGTGTCGGCCATCTTGCGTGAGAGTTGGCGGAGCAGGTTGAAGTCGTCGGGCCGGGGGGTCGCCGCCAGGATCCGGTCGAGAGCCTCGACCAGCCGCTTGGTGCCGATCCGGCAGGGGACCGCCTTGCCGCACGACTCGCGGCTCGACCAGTCGAGGTAGAACCGTGCGGTGTCGACCATGCAGGTGCCGGTGTCGGTGACGACGAAGGCTCCCAGGCCGATGCCGGCGCCGGCAGCGTGGAGCGGCTCGAAGTCGTAGGGCGTGTCCATCTCGTCGGCGGACAGCGCGCCGCCGCCGGCGCCGCCCACGAAGATCGCCTTGAGGGTTGCGGTCGGCCCGCCAGCCATGGCCACGATCTCACCCAGCGGGGTCCCGAGCGGAACCTCCAGCAGGCCCGGCTCGGCCACCTTGCCGAAGACGCTCACCAGGCGGGTGCCCTTGCTGGCGGCTGACCCGATGGTGACGAAGGCCTCCGCCGAGTGGGCCAGGATCCAGGCAGCGTGCGCCAGGGTCTCCGCGTTCTGGACCACGGTCGGCGCGTTTCGCAGCCCGGACTCGGTCGGGTACGGCGGACGGATGACCGGCATGCCACGGTCGCCCTCCAGCGCCGCGATGAGGGCGGTCTCCTCGCCGGCGACCAGCGCACCGGATCCTTCCCAGACGCTGACCTGGCACGAGAAGTCAGTGCCCAGCACCAGGTAGCCCGCCAGGCGACTGGCCTCCGCCTCGCGGACCGCGGTCCGCAGCCGGTCGATCGCCGCGGTCCAGTCGCGGCGGACCGCCAGGATCGCCTCCGACGCGCCGGTGGCGAAGGCCGCGACCAGCAGCCCCTCCAGGAGCTGGTGCGGATTGCCCTCGGCCAGCGCGCGGTCGCCCAGGGCGGTCGGATCGGCGCCCATCAGGTTGGCGACCACGACCCTGCCATTCCCCTCGTTGGCGCGTGCCGCCCGCCACTTGTCGGCGGTGGGATACCCGCCGCCACCGCGGCCGCGCAGCCCGGCGCGCTCGATCTCGGCGATCACGCCTTCCGGGCCGAGCCGCTCGACCGCCCGGCTCAGGCCGGCGTAGCCGCCCTGGTCGCGGTACGAGCCCAGGCTGCCCGGGTCGACCCGGCCGATGCCCGCCAGCAGGCGGTGCTCCCCGCCGGACAGGATGTGGATCTGCGGTGAGAGGCCCGCCGCCCCATTGCCGTCCACGGGCTCAGCTGACCCGCGCCGGCCGGCTCGCGGCGCGCGATGCGGCACGTGCGTCGGCGCGGCGCCGCTCGTTCACCACGTGCCGCGCCTGCTCGGGCGTGACCGGGCCGTAGACCATGGTGTCGAGCCGAATGGCCGGCGCCAGCGCACCCGCTCCGACGTCGTCGGCGAGCTCCAGCGTGAATCCGCCGTCGTCAGTCGATGCGCCGGGCTCGATGCCCAGCTCCGAGACGATCTCCCGCAGCACGGCGTCGCCGCCGGCGAAGCGGCAGGCGGCGCAGGTGCAGACCGTGACCACGTGGCCCTCGGCCGGCAGGAGCCGGAAGCCGCCCAGCCCGGCGGCCCCGAAGACCTGCGCCCAGTGGATCGTCATTCGGTCGCTGATGACCCGCAGCGCCCGCTCCGGCAGGTACCCGTAGCGCTCCTGGACGGCCCCGAAGATCGCGACCAGCGACTCCGGCCGCCCGCCGAAGCCGTCGATCACGCCGCGCACCCACGGCTCGTCGATCGCCTCGTCCCAGCGCGCCGCGTTGCGCATCGGGCGCGCCGGCAGGCCGGCCCGGCGGTACGCATTGGCATCGGTCCGTTCGTCGTAGATCTCGGGCATGCCGTAGCGGATCCGGTTCCCGGTCGAGTCGAAGCCGCTCATGTCGATCGCCTCGACCGGGCAGACCTGCGCGCACTGGAAGCAGACCTCGCACTTGTGCTCGCCAAACGGGTCGTAGATCAGGTCGAGCCGACCGCGCCAGCGCTCCGGCATCTGGGGGCGCTCCTCCGGGTACTGGCGGGTGACCTTGGGCGCAAAGAGGTTGCGGAAGGTGGTCGCCATGCCCTTGAAGATGCCGCCGCCGGGGAAGGCCATCGGTCTAGCTCACGCCCGACAGGTTGAAGACGACCACCGCCACGCCGGTGGCCAGGAGGTTGAGGAGCGCGATCGGGAGCAGCACCTTCCAGGCCAGGCCCATCAGCTGGTCGACCCGCACGCGCGGCAGGGTGGCGCGCATCCAGACCGCCACGAACACGAAGATGTACGTCTTGAGGAAGAACCAGAAGAGCCCGTACAGGGTGCCGATGAATCCCTCCAGCTGGGCGGGGAACGGCCACGGCGCCAGCCAGCCGCCGAAGAAGAGGGTCACCAGGATCGCGCTCATGATGAAGAGCGATACGTACTCGGCGAAGAAGAAGAAGCCAAAGCGCATGCCCGAGTACTCGGTCGCGAAGCCGGCCACGATCTCTGAGTCGGCCTCGACCATGTCGAATGGCGTGCGGTTGATCTCGGCGGTGGCGGCGATGGCGAAGACGGGGAAGCCAACCAGCTGCCAGATCACCGCCCAGCCGTGCTGCAGCTGCCACTCGATGATCTGGGTGAAGCTCAGGCTGCCGGTCAGCACCACCACGCCCACGATCGAGAGTGTGAGTGGGATCTCGTAGGAGACCATCTGGGCCGCGCTGCGCAGCCCGCCCAGCAGCGAGTACTTGTTGTAGCTGGCCCAGCCGGCGACGAGCAGGCCCACCACCGACAGTCCCAGGATGGCGAAGAAGTAGACCACGCTGATGCTCGACTCGAAGGCGACCAGGCCGGGCGCAAACGGGATGACCAGCATGCTCATGGCGGCCGCCATGAACACCATCCAGGGAGCCAAGGTGAAGGTCGGCCGGTCGACGAGGTCCGGCGTGACG
>JBKOZM010000065.1:0-6940 GCA_046725855.1 Chloroflexota bacterium
GGGGTCCTGGCGAGCGCCCAGCGCGACGACCAGCGCATCGGCCTCCAGTCGGCGGCCGTCGACGGTCGCGCTGCGGCTGGCTGCGTCCACGTCGGTGATCTCGCCGGTGACGACCTCGATGCCGCGAGCGGCCAGCAGCGAAAGATGGCGGGTGCCGTAGGCCAGCGGCGACATGCCGAGCAGATGCCACGTCTTGCGCAGCCCCATCACGAAGTCCTCGCGTCGGTCGACCAGGACGACCTCGTCCTCGGGCTGCAGCTCGTCGCGAAGTGCGATGGCGCAGGCGATGCCGCCAAATCCCCCGCCCAGGACGAGCGCGCGTGCCATGCAGGGAGCGTACCGCAGTCGAGTGTCTGGCCGCGCCGGCCACCTCTGCTTCCAGACCCGGTTGTGCGGCTGTGCGGCTGTGCGGCTGTGCTGCACAACCAGCCTTGACACGAGCGGAGATCGCCGACAGGACCGGCGCCAGGAGGGCTGCGGGCAACGTGCGGGCCAGACCCAGGATCCCGACCGCCACCACCCCGCTGGCGTTGAAGGTGAAGACGAGGAGCGCCACCAGCCAGGCCCACTCCCCTGCCCAGCCGAGCATCCAGGCCAGCTCGGCCCGGCGGATGTCGGGGTTGGCGAGGACGCGACGCAAGGCACCGATGGCCGCCGCCAGGCTGCTGATCATCGGACTTCCGAGGGTACGCCTCGGTACACTCATGCCATGGCTGCCGAGCACGATCCAGGGCCCGATCTAGCCGCCGAGCGCGGTGAGGCACAGGCCGAGGCCGCTCGCCATCCGCTGAAGCTCAGCGGTGGGACGGTTCGCATCGGTACCGCCAGCTGGACCGATCCGACCATGACCGCGCCGGGCGTCTTCTATCCGCCGGACGCCACGAACGCGGAGGATCGGCTGCGCTACTACGCCGACCAGTTCCCGATCGTCGAGGTCGACGCCACCTACTACGCCCTGCCCACCCGGCGCATGGGCGAGGCCTGGCTCGAGCGCACGCCGCCCGACTTCACGTTCGACATCAAGGCCCACGCCCTCATGACCGGGCAGCCGTCCGAAGTCAATCGGCTGCCGAAGGAGATCCGCGAGGAGCTGCCCGCGGAGCTGCTCGACAAGAAGCGGATCTACGGCAAGGACCTGCCGCCGGAGATCTACGACGCGATCTGGGAGGCGTTCCTGGACGGGCTGAAGCCGCTGCACTCAGCCGGGAAGCTGGGCGCGATCTTCCTGCAGTACCCGCGCTGGTTCTTTCCCTCCAACGAGAGCCGCGACGCGATCGTGGATGCGCGGGAGCGGCTCGGAGACATCGGTCTGGCAGTCGAGTTCCGGAACGGCTCCTGGTTCAACGAGAAGAACGCGGAACGCACCACCCGCTTCCTCGAGAAGTACGAGATCCCGTTCGTGATGGTCGACGAGCCGCAGACCAAGAGCTCGCTGCCGCCGATCGTGGCCATCACCTCGCCGCGCCTGGCCGTCATTCGCTTCCACGGCCGTCGCACCGAGACCTGGGAGGCGAAGAACATCCCGGTGGTCGAGCGCTTCCGCTACCTGTACGACGACGACGAGCTAGGTGAGTGGGCGCCGCGGGTGCGGGAGGCGGCTGCGGCCGCCCGCGACGTGCACGTGCTCATGAACAACTGCTACGCCAACTACGGGACCACCAATGCCCGCGAGCTGGCCGCCATGCTGAGCCGCGACGCCGGCTAGGAATGGCCGTCGCTCAGCCAGCCCTTGCCATATTCACACCCAGTGACCACGAAGCGAGTCGCCCGGCGCTGAACCGTGCCAGATGGTCACCCAGTGTGAATTTGGCACCGAATCATTGCCAGGTGGTCACCGGGTGTGAATTCTTGCCTGAACCCGGGCGCGTGCTGTGTCCGGTGGTCACCCGGCGTGAATTTGGCAAAAACGAGACGCGGAGAACCGTCAGCGGCTTGCGCTGATCTCCTCTTTCTCCCGTTCAGCCTCGTCCACTTCGGCGGCTTGCTCCTCGGAGGACTGCACGTCGCCGGCCGCCCCTTCGGCCGCCTCCGCCGTCACCGGTTGTGGCTTGGCCTCCCCTTCCGCGGTCTCCTCATTGGCCGCCTCGGCCGTCACCGGCTCCGGCTCGGCCTCCTCCCCCACCTCGAGCAGGTCGTCGAAGAGGGCGCGGTAGTGGATCATGGCCTGCCGCAGCTCCTCGGTCTCGACGCCCTCGGTGGCGCTCCGTTCGGCGATGTCCCGAGCGACCCGGTACTCGCTGACGACCTGCGGATGGTCGACCGACACGTCAGCTGCACGCTCTTCGAAGTCCTTGCCGACCTCGTATCCGCGCGTGGCCATCAGCTTGGTCAGGAGCTGATCGGCCTCGCTGATGCTGCCAGGCGGATCGTCGACGAACCGCGCCTGAATCTGCAGCCAGGCCGGCGCGAATCGGTCGTGCTCCTCGTGGGTCAGCGGCCGGATCTCCATCTGCCGGACGCGCTGCTCGCGCGACTCGAGCTCATGCTCCGCGGCGCGCCGGTCGCCGGCCTCGCTGATCGTGTGGCGGTATTCCGGTCCGAACTGCGCGCTCAGCTTCTCGGTGCGCTTCCGCTCCTGCAACAGCACCGCGAACGCAACGCCGGCCGCCGCGATCGCGATCAGGATCAGCACTGCAGCGATCTGCCACAGCTCCATGACTCTCTCCTCGATTCAGGCTCTGGCAGCCCGATGGGGTGCACGCGCCATGCCAGCCTGCGCTGATGCTCAAAGCTGGCCCGCGAATTGCGGTATTCGAGCGGTCATGACATTCCGGCGTGGTGCTCGCCTCGACCCGCGGCAGGTTCGCGACCTGCGTGGCGGCACCGGCCTCGCCCTGGGCGGAGGCCTCGGGGGCATACTCGTCGTCGCCCTCTTCCTGCTGCTGGGCGGCGATCCCAGCCAGGTGCCGATCGACTCACTCGTCAACGAGCGAGTGGGGACCGGCCAGCAGACCGACATCAATGCCGAATGCCAGACCGCTGCCGATGCCAACGAGCGCGAGGACTGCCGCATCGTCGGCTACGTGAACAGTGTCCAGGCCTATTGGGAGGACGTGGTCGACGGTTACAAGCTGGCGCCCACCACCTTCTTCGACGGGGCGGTTTCCACCGGCTGCGGCCAGGCGACCAGTGCGGTCGGCCCCTTCTACTGCCCGCTCGACATGAGCGTCTACATCGACCTGGGCTTCTTCGAACAGCTGCAGACTCGATTCGGGGCCGAGGGCGGTCCCTTCGCCGAGGCCTACGTCATCGCCCACGAATATGGGCACCACGTGCAGAACCTGCTCGGCACGCTGAACAGCGGGACCGGTGAGACCGGCGCGGAGAGTCGGGCCGTTCGAATCGAGCTGCAAGCCGACTGCTTCGCCGGGGTCTGGGCCGCGAACGCCGTCGAGACCGGCTACCTGGAGCCGATCACCCAGGCCCAGGTGGCGCAGGCCATGGACGCGGCCGCGGCGGTAGGTGACGACCGCATCCAGGAGCAGACGCAGGGCCAGGTGAATCCCGAGAAGTGGACGCACGGATCATCGGAGCAACGGCAGCAGTGGTTCGGGACTGGGCTCGAATCCGGCGACCCGAACGAGTGCGACACCTTCTCCGCTGATCTCTGACGAACGTACTCGGGCGTTCTGGACCGATGTGGAGTACCCTGTAACTCCCCACCAGGACGTGTCATGGTCTCCAGCCCCTGTATTCACGGCTTCATCCCCGAGCATTGCGCTGCCTGCCGCACCTGCAGGCATGGATTTCAGACAGCCAGATGCGGCCGATGCAGCTCTACCGGTCGGGTGACTGCCATGCCGGCGGAGGCGCCGCGGCCCTCCGAGGCGTACGAGGGCTTCGAGATCTTCTTCGTCCCGGTTGAGCGCGGCTGGTATCACCGCGCCGGCGATGGGACGACATCGGTCGAGTCCTACCGATCCGCGTTCCAGGCACGTCGCGCCATCAACAACCTGCTCGAGGCCAAGCCGGCAGGCAAGTCCGTTCGATCCGCCAAGCGCACGAGCTGACCATCACGATCCTCGCCGAGCTGACCAGCTCGCTCCCCGGCCTGCCGCGGCTGAACGCGCTCGGCGTGACGCTGCGGGCCAGCTCCGAGCGGCGCATGCCGGTCGCCCTGCAGTCGATTGGCCACCTGGTCCAGGTGCCGACCTATCTCCGCGCCGAGACGCGTTGGACGGGGCCGCTGCCCGCGACCCATAAGACGGTCCCCAACAAGCCGGCTCTCGAGTTCGAGGGCGCTCCGCTCTACCCGGAGTTCATCGTGTTGAGGCTGCTCGAACGCGACGGCTGGGGCGCGGCGTGGCGCAAGAACTGGGGCGGCAGCGCCTTCTGGCGCGACATCGGCGACGTCGTCGAGCTGCCCTCGCGGGCCCGATCGGTCTACGACCAGGTGAGCGCGCATGCCGAGCATGCCGGCGCCTGGGACATCCTCGCCTGGCGTGGCCGGGAGGTCCTCTTCATCCTGTCGAAGCCGATTGGCCACGACCGAATCACCGCCTACCAGGCTCGATGGCTGGATACCGCCCTTAGGATGGGCGTTCCGCTCGGCTGCTTCGCTATCGTCGAGTACGAGATCTGAGCCCTCCGGACTGCAACCTACCGCTGAGGTGAAGCGTCTTCTTGGCACGCCCGATGCATTGAGGGCGCGGCAGGGAGAAACGACGTGTACCCCGGCGATACCTTCGCGACGCTGCTCGGGGCCACCATGTGGGTTGCCGGCATCCTGACGCTCGGGAGCGCCAGCGCCATCCTGTTCGCGCTCCTGCGCACCGCCACCGGTGCGGGGGGCCTGGCCAGTACCCGCCTCATCCCGCCCGTCGGCGTCGGCTACCACGCGGAGGAGGTTCGCGCCCGAATCCGAATGCGCTACATGGCACGTGCGGCGGCGCTGCACCCTGTCGAAGAGCCCGCCGGCACCAAGGGTCCGCCGGAGGTGCCGATCACGGTCCTCGTCGCCGAGCGCGCCGCGATGCCGATCACCAAGCTGCCACCGCTCAACGAGAGCCTGCGACGCGGGCTGGCCGTTCGCACGCCGAGTCCTGTCCCGGTCAGCAGCCAACCAGCGGGTCGCCGCCGGAAGCAACGGCGACGGACGAGCCGTCCCAGGAGCCCGAAGGTCGCCGCCTAAACAAGACACGGAGTGGCATGAATCGGTCTATGCTGTGGACCGATGCGTGCCTCTAGACTCGTCACGCTCCTGCTCCTGCTCCAGACGCGCGGCCAGATGACCGCCGCCGAGCTGGCTCGCGAGCTGGAGGTCTCTGAGCGGACGGTCCACCGCGACGTCGATGCGCTGTCTGGCGCCGGCGTGCCGATCTACGCCGAGCGCGGCCCGCATGGGGGCGTCCGGCTGGTCGATGGCTATCGCACGCGGCTGACCGGCATGACCGCGGACGAGGCCGAGGCGCTCTTCCTTTCGGGCCTTCCCGGCCCCGCTGCCGAGCTTGGGCTGGGCACGGTCATGACGGCCGCGCGCCTGAAGGTGCTTGCCGCCCTTCCCGCGGAGCTGCGGGCCCGGGCATCTCGGCTGGTCGAGCGCTTCTACCTGGACGCGGCTGCCTGGTTCCGGCTCGATGAGCCGGTCCCCCACCTCCCCACGCTGGCCGAGGCCGTGTGGGAGGGACAGAGGGTGCAGGTGACCTACGACCGCGGCGACGAGTCAGTGCAGCGGCTGCTCGAACCGCTGGGCCTGGTGCTGAAGGCCGGCACCTGGTACGTCGTGGCGCGGCGTGACGACGAGGTGCGCACCTACCGCGTGGCGCGAATGCGCTCCGCCGAGCTCACCGAAGACCGATTCGAGCGGCCGGCTGACTTCGACCTGCCGGCCTACTGGATCGAGTCGAGCGCGGCCTATGAGCGCGAGGTGCCACGTCTCGAGGTGCTGGTACGCGTCGATCCGGCGCACCTGCCTGAGCTGGCGGACTACGTCGGCGACTCCAGCATGGCCACGGCTGAGACGTTGGACGAGGTGGATCCGGAGGGCTGGACCCGGCTCCGCCTGCGGATCAACTACCCCCACGACGCGCCGGGTCGACTGTTGGGGATGGGCTCGCACCTGGAGGTCATCGGCCCGCCGGCCGTGCGCGAGCGGGTCGTCTCGCTGGCGCGCGGCGCGCTGGTCCGGCACTCGGCTTCTTAGATCGGCCCTGCTCGTCGGCCAGGAGCGGCACGATCAGCAGGAGCCGGGTTGGGTCCTGGAAGAACATCGGTCAGGGCGTCCGGATGGCGGCGGCCTGGCGCGAGGAGGGCTTTGCCTCGCGGTGGTGCCAGCGAACCGCCGGTCGACTCAGCGCCAGCAGGCGCTCGATCCGGACATTCGCCTCGATCTCGCGCTCCCGCTCGTCGACCAGGGCGCGGAACATCTCGTTGGAAAGCATCTGTGATCCTCGGCTATCGGCTCTGCCGATAGAGTACCGGGGATAGTGGACAGAAGCTGTCAGGATTGTCGAGCACGGCTCGACTGCGGTCAGGACCTCCGCATCATGATCGCCTGCAGCGTCCCCGCCGCAATGAGCGCCACCACGCCGGTGATGATGATCGGCAGGTTGCCGCCGAAGAGGCCCAGGAACACCATCACAACGCCCACGATCACCAGTGCCGCCGCGCCCATGTTGCCTCCCACCGCAAACCCTCCTTCGATGCGCCCCCAGCTCGGGTCTGGGAAGGCTACTCCCGGTTGACGGCACTCCCCAATGGCCCGATCCTGTGCCGCTCCAATGAACGTCGTCTTCCTCTCCCCGCACTTTCCGCCGAACTGGTACCACTTCGCGGTCCGGCTGCGTGAGGTTGGCGCCAACGTGCTGGGCATTGCCGATGCGCCCTACCACGAGCTCCGGCCCGAGCTGCGGGACGCGCTGACGGCCTACTACCAGGTCCACAACATGGACGACTACGGGCAGCTGCTCCGGGCCCTCGGCCAGTTCACGCACGACCACGG
>JBKOZM010000066.1:0-2962 GCA_046725855.1 Chloroflexota bacterium
TGGTCGTGGTGGACGTCCAGAACGATTTCGCCGATCCGGCCGGAGGGCTGGCCGTGCCTCGCGCGGCTCGGATCCTGCCGAGGGTCAACGCGCAGGTCGAGCGAGCGGTTTCATCGGGCGCCCTGGTGGTCTACACGCAGGACTGGCATCCGGAGTCGACGCCGCATTTCGCCAAAGATGGCGGCATCTGGCCGGTCCATTGCGTGGCCGGCACCTGGGGCGCCGAGCTGCACCCGGACCTGCTGGTCGAAGGACGGATCGTCCGCAAGGGCAGCAACGGCGAGGATGGCTATTCCGGCTTCACGATGCGCGACCCGGGCAGTGGCGAGGAGCGAGCGACCGAGCTGGAGGGGCTGCTCCGGGACCATGCGGTGACCCACGTCGTCGTCTGCGGACTGGCCACCGACTACTGCGTGAACGCGACCGCGCTCGATGCGCAGCGCCTTGGCTTCGAGACCCAGGTGCTGGTGAGCGCCATCGCCTCGGTCGACCTCAAGCCCGGCGATGGCGAGCGCGCGCTGGACGAGATGGCGGCCGCGGGCGTGGAGGTGACCAGCGGCTGAGCGCCGCTTGGAGTTACCGCCTGCGCCAGCTCCAGGCCACCAGTCCGATCCCCGCGACCACCATGGCGGCCCCAATGAAGACCCAGGTCCGGTCGCCGACCATGTAGCTGGGCGGTGCGAACGGCAGGCTCAGCCCCTGAGCCACGAAGACGGCACCGGTCACCGCGCCCAGGGCGCCGAGCACGATTCCGGCGATGCGCATCATCGAGGCAGGATACCCGGCCGGTCCGTGTGGACCCGGACCATCGGGCCCTCTTGCGCACGGAATGGTTGTGGGTATACTCGCGCGCAGTCGGGCCGCCGAAGCGGCGCCAGCAGCCTTCCACTCCCCTCCCACCACGTTCCATCGTCGGCTCACGGGGTAGCGGCAAGACCCGTGGCCGGCGCTGATCGAGGCGTAGATGCTCGACGTGGTAACTCTATGTGGGAGGGTCCTCGTGGCCTACACCGATCAGGTGCTCACCTGTGCGGACTGCGGGATCGACTTCGTCTTCTCCGCGTCCGAGCAGGAATTCTTCGCGCAGAAGGGATTCACCTCTGCGCCCAAGCGCTGCCCCTCGTGCCGGGCCCAGCGCCGCGCCAGTGGCGTCGGTGCCAGCAGCTACGGCAACGGTGGGGGTTACAGCGGGGGTGGCGGCTACAGCCGCGGTCCGCGCGAGATGTTCGACGCGGTCTGCGCGCGCTGCGGCAAGGACACCCAGGTCCCCTTCCGGCCGACCGGCGCCCGCCCGGTCTACTGCAGCGACTGCTTCCGGCTGGTGCGCGGCTAATCCAGCATCGGTCCAGCGCAGAGGCGGCGTCCCTTTCTGCGGGGCGCCGCCTTCTTCGTGTCCGGCTCGCCTTAACGCTCGCCCGTATCATGGTCAAAGCACAGGGACGTTGGCAGAGAACGTGCGGGGCCTGGAGACGACATGAACGACCACGAACTCTGGCGTGAGCTCGGCCAGCAGCTGCGCGTCGACTCGATCCGCTCGAGCTCGGCTGCGGGATCCGGCCACCCGACTTCCTCGATGTCCGCGGCGGACCTGATGGCCGTCCTGATGGCGAAATACCTGCACTACGACTTCGGGGCGGCGGACGACCCGCGCAACGACCATCTGATCTTCAGCAAGGGCCACGCTTCGCCGCTGCTGTACGCCATGTACAAGGCAGCGGGCGCGATCTCCGACGAGGAGATGCTCACCTTCCGCAAGCTCGGCAGCCGCATCGAGGGCCACCCGACCCCGGTTCTGCCCTGGGTCGACGTCGCGACCGGCTCGCTTGGTCAGGGACTCCCGATCTCGGTGGGCGTCGCCTATGCCGGCAAGTATCTCGACCGGTTGCCGTATCGGGTCTGGTGCCTGTGTGGCGACTCCGAGATGGCGGAGGGCTCGATGTGGGAGTCCTTCGAGTCGGCCGCCTTCCACGGCCTGGACAACCTGACCGCCATCATCGACGTGAATCGGCTCGGGCAGACCGGCGAGACGATGCACGGCTGGGACCTCGACGCATACGCCAATCGCGCGCGAGCCTATGGCTGGCACGCGATCGAGCTGGACGGCCACGACGTGACGGCCGTCGACGCGGCGCTGGCAGAGGCGCTGGACACGACCGACCGGCCGACGGTGCTGATCGCGCGGACCGAGAAGGGCCACGGCGTCGCCGCGGTCGCCGACAAGAACGGCTTCCACGGCAAGCCGCTGGCCGATCCCGAGGCGGCGATCGCCGAGCTCGGTGGCGAGCGCGACCTGCAGATCAAGGTGGCGCGGCCCGAAGGTTCGGGCAAGCCACACCACTTCGAGGCATCGGCCGAGCTCCAGCTGCCGGCCTACGAGCCGGGCACCAAGGAGGCGACCCGCAAGGCGTATGGCGATGCGCTGGTGGCGCTCGGCAACGCGCGCGGCGACGTGATCGCGCTGGACGGCGAGGTCGGGAACTCGACCTACTCCGAGGAGTTCGCCAAGGCGCACCCGGACCGGTTCATCCAGGTCTACATCTCCGAGCAGCAGATGGTGGCCATGGCGGTCGGCCTTCAGGTGCGCGGCTGGCGGCCTTTCGCGGCGACCTTCGCCGCCTTCCTGTCGCGTGCCTACGACTTCGTTCGCATGGCCGCGGTCAGCCGGGCCGACATCGTGCTGACCGGGTCGCATGCGGGGGTCAGCATCGGCGAGGACGGGCCGTCGCAGATGGCGCTGGAGGACCTCGCCGCGCTGCGCGCCGTGCATGGCAGCACGGTGCTCTACCCATCCGACCCGAACCAGGCCGCCTCGCTGCTGGCGCAGGCGGCGGATCGTGAGGGGATCGTCTTCATCCGAACCACGCGCGAGAAGACGCCCGTCATCTACGCGCCCGGCGAAGGCTTCGAGATCGGCGGCAGCCGGGTCGTGCGCCAGACCGATGCCGACCAGGTGACCCTGGTC
>JBKOZM010000067.1:0-9793 GCA_046725855.1 Chloroflexota bacterium
GACCTGACCGATGTCGAGACGGCCCTGGCCTTCGCCTACATCCCGAGCGACGCACACGAGGCCACCATCCATGAGTTTGGCCAAGCAGTCAGGGAGATGCCCATGATCAGGTTCAAGGCCGAGGGCTGGAAGACGGCGCCCACCGGAGCGCAGCTGTTTGACGGGATCGATGGACCGAAGGCCCATCGCATGGATGGCGCTGTCGCCGTGACGACGATCGGCGAATCGATGGATGGGGACTGGCGCTACGTGCTGGCTACGCGCGACGGACAAGACCGCTGGTATGCGGTCCGACGTGCCGACCTCGAGCCACTGGTGCCTGGCGGTGACGCCGCCTTCAGCCAGGCCATCTTCGACCACCTGCTGAAGCGCAAGGCCTGAAGGCATCAGATGCCCTTCGACATGAGCCTGGTGCAGCGTGGGGCGCGGCTGCGGCAGTCGCCGTTCTTCGAGGCGGAGCAGGCATACGGGCCGCGCGGCTACACCGTCTACAACCACATGCTCTTCCCGATCAACTTCGACGACTTCGAGGCGGAGTACTGGCATCTGCTGCGGCACGTGACGCTGTGGGACGTGGCGGTCGAGCGGCAGCTGGAGGTCACGGGGCGCGACGGGTTCCGGTTCGCCCAGCTGTTGACACCGCGCGACCTGTCGAAGTGCGCGGTGGGCCAGGGCAAATACGTGCTGATCACGGCGCCTGACGGCGGGATCGTCAACGACCCGGTCATGCTGCGCCTGGGTGAGAACCACTTCTGGTTCGCACTGGCCAGCTCGGACGCGCTGCTGTACGCCATCGGCCTGGCGGCAAGCCTGGACTGGGACGTCCAGCTTTCGGAGCCCGATGTCTCGCCCCTACAGATCCAGGGGCCGCACTCTCGTGACGTCGTTGCCGCGCTGTTCGGCGAGGAGATCCTGTCGCTGAAGTACTACTGGTTCCGGGAGCTGGAGCTTGACGGCATCCCGGTGGTCGTCACGAGGACCGGCTGGACCGCCGAGGTGGGCTACGAGGTCTACCTGCGCGATGGCCAGTACGGGATGGCGCTGTGGGAGCGGATCATGGAGGCGGGTCGCCCATTCGACATCCGCCCCACCGGACCGGTCGACATCCGGCGGGTGGAGGGCGGCATCCTCAACTGGGGCGCAGACATGACGATCGAGAACAACCCGTTCGAGGTGGGGCTCGAGCGGCTCTGCAACCTGGATGGCGACTTCGAGTGCACCGGCAAGGAGGCCTTGCGTCGGATCCGCGACGAGGGCATCCGTCGCCGCCTGGTGGGCGTGGAGATCGGCGGCGAGAAGCTGCAGATGAACTTCACGAAGTGGCCGGTACACGCGGGCGATGGGCAGGTTGGCCAGGTGACCACCGCGCTCTGGTCACCCAGGTTGGAGAAGAACATCGGGTACGCCTGGCTGCCGGTGGAGCTGGCGGGGCTCGGCAGCTCTGTGATGGTTCATTCCCCGGATGGCAAACGTGCCGCGACGGTGGTGCAGATGCCCTTCGTTGACCCCATGAAGGAGATCCCGAAGTCCTGAGCGATGAGCAACGACGAACGGATCCTTGCCCGAATCGGCGCTTATGGCGTGATCGTCGGCTTCATCGTGGGCCTGCTGAGCGGCTACCTGTTACTGGCCGCGGCAGCCTTTGACCCCTCGGCCTTTTTCGACCCGCGGAAGCTGCTGGAGGGAGGCCCGGACGTCGCCGGACTCCTGCGCTGGGGTGCCCTGACCGACATGCTCAGCTACTACCTAGCGCTCGTACCGCTGTTCGTGGCCGTGGGAGTCGTGATGCGAAATCGAGTCGGGGCGGTGGCGGACCTGCTCACCGTCGGTGGACTGATGTACTCGACGATCGGGGCGCTCGCAGCAGTCGTGCTTGCCACGGCTGGTTCCGACCTCATCGAGGTCTACCAGACCTCGAGCGGCCCTACGCAGGAGGCAGCCGCCGTCGGCTTCCGAACGGTGACAACTGGCGTCTATTTCGGTAGCTGGCAGACCTTGGAGATCATCCCATTGGGTGCATGGGCGATTGGGAGCGGGCTAGTGCTTCGGCGAGGACGACCCAGCCTTGGCGCCTTGGGGATCGCGCTGGGGTTGGTCTGCCTCGTCTCCTCGCTTGTCACGATGCTGGACCTGACGTCATCACTCGGCCTCTGGCTCATACCGTTGGCTGCGAGCTTCGGCCTGCTGTTCTGGGCCTACGTGCTATGGCTGAGCACGCTCCTGCTCAGCGGCGCCGAGGCATAAGCGAGATCAGTCGAAGGACGTTTTCTAGACTATCTTGGCCGACCCATTCATCGGTCTTGCTTTCCGGGCAAACGCTTTCAATCGATTACTCGGCGTGCGTCAACTGCGAGGCGTCGCCGCGCTGACGATCAGCCAGGGCCGTTGGTGACCGTCAGGACGACGTTTCCCGTCTTCTGGCCCGTCTCAACGTATTGAGACGCCTCCACGACGTCCTCGAGCGGGTAGGTGCGATCGATGACCGCGCGATACTCGCCCGCCTCGATGAGCCCTTTGAGGAAGAACAGGTCCTTCTTCGTGTAGCGAGCGATGCCCATCTTCACCTTCTTGTCGCCCACCCACTTCGTCGCCAGCAGCATCAGTGGCACGTGCCACATGAACCCCAGGTCGGTGTCGATGAAGGTTCCGCCTCGCTTCAGCGAGCGCCGTGACCGCCGGAAGGAGTGCATACCCACCGCGTCGAGGATGACGTCGTAGCGCTTGCCATTCTTCGTGAAGTCCTCGGCGATGTAGTCGATGACCTCATCGGCCCCCAGAGATCGCATGAGCTCCACGTTCTCGGTGCTGCACACCGCGGTGACGTGCGCGCCGAAATGCCTGGCCAGCTGCACCGCCGCGGTCCCGACCGACCCCGAGGCACCGTAGATGAGGATGCTTCGTCCCGGGCGCAGCTCCGCCAACTCGTGGCAGGGGAGCGCCAGGCTCGCCCCGTCGAACACCGCCGTCGCCTCCTCGAACGTCATGCTGGCCGGCTTGATCGCCAGCGGGTCGTCCTCTCGCAGGCAGATGTACTCCGCCCACGCGCTGGAACCCCTGCCACCGAAAACGTGGTCGCCGACCTCGAACTCCCTGACCGCCGAGCCCACCGCCTCGACTTCGCCGGCGAATTCCATGCCCAGGATCCGGTTCCTGGGTCGGACGAGTCCGGTGACGACGCGGCTGATGAACAGCTCGGCGCTGCGAAGGCCCGTGTCCGTGCGGGTGACGGTGGTGGCGTGGATCCTGACCAGCACCTCGTCATCCGCGGGCACCGGCCGTGCGACGTCCTCGATCCGCAGGACGTCGGGAGGTCCGTATCGGTCATGGACGACGGCTCTCACGGTTATGCCTCCGGGCGCGAGGGTTATCCGGTCGTCGTGGAGGTTGCCTCCGCCCTGGCTGCCGCGAAGCGCTGGATGCCCTTCTCCACCATCTCATCGGAGGCGGTCAGGCTGATCCGGAACCAACCCGGCACCTCGACGATCGTGCCCGGCAGCACCAGCACCCGGTGCTTGGCCAGGATCTCGCCGAATGCCACGTCGTCCTCGATCGGCGAGCGGACCATGGCGTAGAAGGTGCCCTCCGGCATCGTCGTCTCGTAGCCCGTGGCGCGCAGCGCCGGCACCAGCCGATCCCGTCGTCTCTGCAGCGCGCCAACGTCGATCGACAGCTGCTCGAGGTCCGGCAGCGCGTGCTGGAGCAGGGCGTTCGGGAAGGCGTACCCGTTCGCGAGCTGCTGGATGAAGAGCTCGTCGCGCATCTCGGCCCGCTCCGGCAGGGTAGGCGGCATGGTCACATAGCCAATCCGCTGCCCCGGCGCGAGCAGGGTCTTGCCGTACGAGTAGGTGATCAGCGTGTGCGGATAGACCTGCGACGGGCTGGTGTACTCGCGCCCATCGAACACGATCCGGTTGTAGGGCTCGTCGGAGATGATCCAGACCGGGTGACCGATGCGCCCGGAGGCATCGGTCAGGGCATCCCCAAGACCTCGAAGGGCCTCGGCCGAGTAGATTCGGCCACTCGGGTTGTGCGGCGAGTTGACGATGACCGCGCGGGTGTGAGGACCGATGGCTGCCGCAATCCGGTCGACGTCGAGATCGAAGCCCGGTGGATCCAGCTTGACGCGGATCGCCTCGCCCCCGGCGGCGAGGATGAGCATCTCGTAGAAGAACCAGGGCGGCGAGAGGAAGATGACCTCGTCGCCTGGATCGACGAGCGTGCGGATCGCCACGGACAGCGCCGCGAAGCCGCCGTTCGTCATCGCCACATCCTCGGGGTCCCAGGCCAAGCCCGTCCGGCGGGTCAGCGTCTCGGCCACCGCGCGCTGCGGGGCAGGTTCCGAGAACTTGTACGCGAACCAGTCCTTGTCTTGTGGCACGAGGTGCCGCTGGAGCACATCCACGTACTCGGGCAGCGGCATCTCCTGCGGGTTGCCGACCGCGAAGTTCGCGACGTCCGGCTCCAGGTTGAGGCGCGAGAGCGGCCCGCTGAAGAAGGCCAGGAACGGAGCCACGCTCTCGCGCAGCCGACCCCGGAGCTGCGTGGCGTCGACGGTCGTCATCTCGCCGCCGATTCTCGCATGCCGTTTGCGCCGCTGACTCACGAGCGGCGCCGCAGTAGGATGCGGCGCATGGCGGGCATACGGCGGCAGCGTTGATATCGCCCGCGCCTATCGCCCCCGAGATCCGAGTCGAGGCCGAGCGCCTGACCACGGCCGCCATCGCTGCCAACCTCGGGCTGCGGCTGATGGGCGGGCTGGCGGTATGGCTGGTCGCTCCATCGGTGCGACTGTCGCCCTTCGCCCGCGACTACGCTGACCTGGACTTCGCCGTGCGCCGCCGCGACGCGCGCGCCGCGACTCCATTCTTGGTGGAGCAGGGCTATGTCGCTGATCGCATGTTCAACTCGATTCACGGCGCGCAGCGTCTGAACTTCAGCCACCCCGAGGGCCGCTGGACGATCGACGTGGTGGTGGACGCGCTGCGCATGTCGCACGTCATCGACCTGCACGGGCGGCTGGAGCCTGGCCAGCGCACGCTCGACCTGGCGGACCTGCTGCTGACCAAGCTCCAGGTCTGGGAGATCAATGCCAAGGACCTGGGCGACATCGCCTGCCTGCTGGCGGACCGGGCGCTCTTGACCGATGGGCCGGGGGACGGCGAGGCGATCGACGTGCGCCGCATCTTGTCGCTCACTGGGACCGATTGGGGCATCTGCCACACCCTGGAGCGCAACTTGCGCGACGTGGCGACATTCGCGCGCGACCAGCGACCCGTTGGATCAGCCTTCGACCCGGTGGTGCAAGCGGATTCGCTGCTCGCGGCCATCGCGGCTGGGCGGAAGACTATCGCCTGGCGTCTTCGTGCCCGGATCGGCGAGCGCGTGCGCTGGTACGAGCGGCCCGAGGAGGTTCGGCGCTAGTCGGCGAGCACGCCATGGCGCGTCAGTGCTTCGCGCCAATAGTCGACCGATGCCTCCAGGTCGTCGAGGACGGCGCCGTCCTCCTGCTCGAACGGCGGAATCACCTCCAACACGAGCGCGCTCTCCTCGACGCCACCCTCGCCAAGCGCGTCGATGACCCGATCCGCCGTGATGCGGCCGATCACGTTGTACCGATCCGTGAAGGGCCAGTGGTGGTCGCCGCCCTCGTCGGACTGCTGGAGCTGGACGACTGGCGCGGTGCGACCGAGCGAGCGCAGCCAGGCATAGGGATCGCGATCCGGGCCGCTCGTGCCGGGCACGCACATGTGGCCGACGTCAAGGCACAGCCGGATCGGCACCCGCTCCGCGTCTCCGTCGTCGAGCAGCTCCCCGATCATGGCCATCGTGGAGGGCTCGCGGGCCACTGCCAGGTTCTCGACCATCAAGTAGTCCAGACCGAAGGTTCGCGCCTCGGTTGCCAGTTCGACGAGCGCGGCCCGCAGGCCATCCCACAGGACCGCTCGACGGGCCGGATCGCGCCAATCCGGGACCGAGAAGCAGCCGATGTGGCCGCCGGTCGCGTGGCCGCCAATACCCGCCGTGAAGCCGATCACGCTGCGATACCAGGCCAGCGCCGCTTGGCGATCGGCGGCATCGGGCGCCAGGAGCAGGTTCGATGAGTACGCGGCCAGCCCGGTAAAGGTGGAATGCAGCTCCAGGCCGTGCTCAGTCACCGCCTCGGTGATGGCGAGCGCCTGCGCCTCGAGCCCGGGCGCGCTGGCGCCGGTGTCGACGAGGTCCAGGCTGTGCTGGACGAGCCGAAGGCGGAGACGGTCGCGGAACATCGGCGCCCAGTCCTCGGGGCGCGGCCAGCGCTTGACGGCGAAGCAGGTATTGACGCCGATCCGGAGGCGCATCGGTCAGGCCTCACGGCGCGCGACGGGCGCGGCGCCAAGCGTCCGCCAGGCGGCGAACCGCTCGTCGTACAACGCCTGCGTGGCGGGGTCAGGGTCGATCGGCGACGTCAGGTGGACGCAGCGCCGGATCGCATCGTCGACGTCGCGGTAGATCCCCGCTCCCAGGCCGGCAAGCATGGCCACGCCCGTGACCGCCGCGTCGCCGGGCACGGTCACGATCGGTATGCCGAGCACATCGGCCTTGATCCGGCTCCAGCTGGTGAGGCGCGTGTCGCCACCGGAGACACGAAGCTCGCTCACGCGAGCACCCGCGCCGGTCAGCAGGCCGAGCTGCTCGCGAATGGCGAAGGCGACGCCCTCGAGCACGGCCCGAGCCACCGTCGCACGGCCGTGACGCAGGGAGAGACCGGTGATCGCACCGCGGAGATCGGGATCGGTCCTTTCACCGTCGCCCAGGATCGGAAGCGCCAGGACCCCATCCGAGCCGGGCGGGACCGCCGCGACCTCGCGGTCGAGGCGGGTGTAGTCGGAGGCGCCAGCCCGGCGGCCACGCGGCGCATAGAGCAGGTCGGCGACCCAGGCGATCGCCGCACCGGTGGTGTTGATCCCGGTCTCGGTCGTGTAAGGCCCGGGCACGACGTGCGGGAAGTGTGTCACCTCCAAGACGGTCAACGGCCTTCGCACGGCGGCGTTCAGGCAGGTCGATGATCCGGCCATCTCGCTCACCGGTCCCGGCGTGACGACGCCGGTGCCGAGGGCACATGCCTGGGAATCGGCCCCACCCAGAACCACCGGCAGCCGGGCCGGAAGGCCCACGCGCCGCGCGGCGGATGCGGTCAGGCCGCCCACCACCGCCGCCGAAGCTCGCAACGCGGGCATCAGCTCGCGCGAGAGGCCCAGCGCGTCCTGGATGTCGCCCGCCCACTGGCGCCGGCCAATGTCGAACAGCAGGGTGGCGGCGGCATGCGTGCCGTCCGTGGCCGTCTCGCCGGTCAGCGCATGCGCGACCAGGTCGCGCGGCTGCAGCGCGCGACGGGCCTTACCGAACGTGGCCGGCTCGTGCGCTTTGAGCCAGAGCAGCTTGGGCGCGACGTGGAACGCGGCGGGGAGATGGCCGGTCCGGGCGTGGATCTCGGCATCGCCGAAGCGCCGGCGAATCGCCGCTGCCTCCCGCGTGGCGCGATTGTCGCGATAGATGAGGCCAGGACCCAGGGGCCGGTCGCGATCGTCGAGCACGCAGACTGATGGACACTGCCCGGTGAGGCCGATCGCCATCACCTGCGTGCGAGACCCAAGCTCTCGCACAAGCCCAGCCAGCGCGCTGAGCGCCGCGCTGCGCCACAGGCGAGGATCCTGCTCCGCCCAGCCCGGGTGTGGGGAAGCGGTGGGGTAGGCGCGGCGCACCTCCAGCCCTCGCTCGCCGTCGAGGTCGAACGACGTCGCCCGCGCGCCCGACGTGCCCACGTCGATGGCGACCAGCATCTCCCTGGCGCCGACCATGGCCTAGCCCCGCACCAGCTGGTGGGCCGCCACCCGGCCGTCCTTGAGCGTGACGAGCGCGCCGTGCAGCGCACCGGTGGCGTAGTCGCTGCCCGGGTTGATGGCAATGGTGCGACCAAGGCGGCGGATCCCCGCCGACTCGTGGATGTGGCCGTGCAGGCCCAGCAGCGGCTGCCTCTCGAGCAGGAAGTCGCGGACCGCGGTGCTGCCGACCGGCGCAAACTTCACCTGGCCCATGACCTGGACCACGCGCAGGTCTTTGTCCAGCACCGGTGCCTCGTCCAGCTGCGTCCCGAATGGCGGCACGTGGATGTTGACGACGGCGCGCTCCGCATCGGTGAGCTTTGACCCCAAATCCTGCAGGGTGGCAGCCAGCTGCTTTTCGGTCTGCTCGCGGTGCGAGTGCCAGGGCGTGATGTTCGAGTAGCCCCAGCTCATCATCTCGTGCACGTCGTCGAGCATGACGACCTTGCCCTCGGCGTGCGTCCCCCATGGCGTGGCGTCGAGCAGCGGCCGCAGTGAGACCGGATCGTCGTTGCCGAGCATGAGAAAGAGCGGCGTCCCCGCCGGGCGCAGCCGCGCGTCGGCGAGCGCCAGCCACGCCTCCAGGCGACGCTCCATGAGCGTCGCGAACATGCCTTCGAACTCGCCGGCGGCCTCGAGCGCCTCGAGCTCGCCGGGCTCGGCGCGGTACGGGTAATAGCCGTGGTCCTCGATCAGCTGCTCCAGAGCGTCCAGGTCGGGTCCCTCTTCGACCGAGTAGTCGGTGCCCACGAAGCGGCAGCGCCATCGGCCTCCCGGCTCCTGAACGATCGACTGGATCGCCTTCCCGGCGAGATCGCCGCCCAGCACCAGGACGTCGGCCTTGTAGATCGGCGCCGCGTTGATGAACTTGCGGAAGCACTTCGACGAGCCGTGCAGGTCGGTAGCGAACAGGAGGCGAGTCTGTGCGGCCACCGTCCGTCAGTCGCCGGTGGCGATAGCGGAGCGCGCCGAGTGCGCGGCCTCCATCAGCCGCTGCGCCCGCTCCGGATCGACCGGATTCCAGGTCATGCCGTCCACCTTCAGGCTGGTGCCCACGATCACGCCGTCGGCGACGCCGAAGATCTCCGCTATCCCGTCGGCGCGGACCCCGGTGTTGGCAATGACCGGCGTATCCGGAACCGCGTCCTTGGCGAGGCGCAGGTCGCTCATCTCGAACGGGACGCCGGCCGCAGGCCCGGATATCAGGATCGCATCGACCCGCAGGAACGCCGCGCCGCGAGCGCGCTCGGCGACGCCCCGGCTGCCGATCGCCGAGGCGAACTCCGGGGCGATGTTGTCGAACAGCGCGATGTCGTCCCCGCCGATCGCGGTGCGGTACGCTGCGATCTCACCGATCCGCGGCTCGATCATGCCCAGGTCGCTCTCGTAGACCCCGGTCAGCACCTCGCGGATAAAGCTGGCGCCGGTGGCGCGCGCCACGGCCAGCGAGGCGATCGGGTCCCACAGCAGGTTGACGCCGAAGGGGGTTCGAACGTCCGACCTGAGCTGGCCAATAACCGATGCCATGGCCGCGCTGACCTCGTGCCCGACCTGCAGCTGGTAGGGGATGTCGGCCTCGTTGCAGAACAGGAGCCCGTCGACGCCGGCGTCCTGCAGCGCCTCCAGGTCTCGGCCGACGAACTCGACTGCCGCGGCCACGCCGGCGGCACGGTCGTGCTCGGGGCGGCCGGGCAGCCCAGGCAGGTGCAGCATGGCGATGACCGGCTTGGGGACGCCGAATAGCCGGCGCAGCGCGTCCATGGTCAGCCCGCGGCCTCCAGCCGAGCAGGCGCCGCTCGCTCCGCGACGATGACTTCGACCCCCAGCCGACGAAGTTCGGTGAGCTCGTCTGCCGGGGCCGATGGATCAGTCACCAGGGTCGAGGCCTGCGCTGCGGGGCACACCACGATGGGCGTCGCACCGCCCACCTT
>JBKOZM010000068.1:0-10920 GCA_046725855.1 Chloroflexota bacterium
GAGCTGAGCGGCGGCCTGTGGGCGGGCTCGCTGGGCCCAGTCGTCAGCGCCTGGGCCGTCGAGCGGCTGGCAGCCGTCGGCGTGGTCGTGCGGCTGGGGACGCCCGTCCTGGACATCCATGAGGGGGCCGTGATGACGGCAGCCGAGCGCCTGCCCGCAGACTTCGTGCTGGCCGGGGTCGGCGTGCGGCCGCGCGTCGAGCTGGCAGAGGGGGCGGGGCTGCGCGTGGACGACGGCGTCGTGGTGGACGCCTCGCGTCGAACGAGCGACCCCTCGATCTTCGCCGCCGGCGACATGGCGCGTCCGGCCGACGGCCCGCGCATCGAGCACTGGCACGCGGCGCGGGAGGCCGGCGAGGCGGCCGCCCTCGGGATGCTGGGAGCCCCTCCCGCTCCGAGGCGGGCGCCGTGGGTATTCTCGGAGTTCGCTGGCGCCAACCTCGACGTGGTGGGCTGGGCTCCTACCTGGGACGAGCTCGTCGTGCGGGACGGCGTCCATGCCTACGTCCGCGACGGCCGGATCGCGCAACTGGCGATCCTCGACGGAGCGGTTCCGGTGGAAGCCGCCCGCTCATTCGTGGAACGCGAGCCGCGGATCTCCGACTTGGGCGAGCTCTTGGCTTCCCGCGCTTGAAGCGCGCGGCGTGGGACGCACCGCAGGGCCCCGGACGGGTGGCCCTCGGCAGCTCGCCTGCGCCCTGGTGGTAAGCCGCCGGTAAGCGGCCTCGTCCACGATCGGAGCCGTGGACGACCTGCGGTTGGGAAGCGTGCTGCGAATCCTTCGCTTGCGCGCCGGGTTCACGCAGGCTGCGCTTGCACGCCGGGCCGGCGTCTCCCGTACAGCGGTGTCGACGCTGGAGCGAGGTGACGTTGGAGCGCTCCCGTTGGATCGGGTCCGGGCGGTAGCCGGTGCCCTGGAGGTTCGGCTGGACGTCACTCCTCGATGGCGTGGGAGCGACCTCGACCGGCTGCTCGATGCGGCACACGCCGCGCTTGTCGATCAGGTGGTCGCGATCCTGAGCGCGCACGGCTGGGAGGTTGCGCCGGAGGCCTCGTTCTCGATCTTCGGAGAGCGCGGCTCAATCGACGCTCTGGCGTGGCACCCCGCTCGTCGGATGCTGCTGGTGGTCGAGGTGAAGTCGAGGATCGTGGACATTCAGTCACTCCTGGCGGGCGTCGATCGCAAGCGAAGGCTCGCGGCGCGCGTTGCGCTCGAGCGAGGCTGGGAGCCCTCTGCCGGCACGAGCCTGTGGTTGGCCGTTGCGGATACGCGGACCAACCATCGGCGCCTGGCGGAGCACGGGGGCACGATCCGAGCCGTGCTTCCGGGAGACGGGCGCGGGATCGGAGCGTGGCTGGGGGATCCACGGGAGGCTGGCGCCTTCCTGAGTTTCCTGCCATATGCCGCTGGGCGAGGCATGAGGAGCGTTCCACGGCCGGTCACACGGCTCCGCCGTCCGGCCGATACGAGCCGGTGAGCGTGGGGTGCGAGCGATTCGCCCTCGGAACACTGTCACACGCTCGCTAGGCGGGCGAATGGCAGGACTGCGAGGGTCAGCGTCGCTGCGTGTCGCGCCACGTGATCGCCATAGCAGCGTTTGGCAGGAATCCGGCAATGGGACCGTGCTGCGGTTGACCGGGAGGCGGAATTCGACGATCATGATCACGGAAAGCCGACCTAACAAGTCAGGATTCAAGCGACTCAGCGACACTCCCAGGCACGAGCCCGAATCGAGGAACGATGGCCCTTCCGAACCCAGCGGTGAACCCAGCGCTCAGCCAGGTCCCAACCGGCTACAAGTACGGCTGGCACGACGCCGAGAAGCCCCTGCACATCTTCAAGAAGGGGCTGAACGCCGAGATCGTCGCCGAGATCAGCCGGATCAAGGGCGAGCCCAAGTGGATGACCGATCTGCGCCTGAAGGCGTATCGGCATTTCGAGGCGCGCCCGCTGCCGACCTGGGGCGGCGACATGACCGGGATCGACTTCCAGGACATCTATTACTACGTCACCGGCACCGATAAGGCCGTGCAGTCGTGGGACGACGTGCCCGACTACATCCGCCGCACGTATGACCGGCTGGGGATCCCCGAGGCGGAGAAGAAGTACCTCGCCGGCGTCGGCGGGCAGTACGACTCCGAGGTCGTGTACCACAACATCCGCGAGGACCTGGAGAAGCAGGGCGTCATCTTCCTGGGGACCGATCAGGCCCTGCAGGAGCACGAGGAGTTCTTCCGCGAGTACTTCGGGACGATCATCCCTGCCAACGACAACAAGCTGGCCGCGCTGAACACGGCGGTCTGGTCCGGCGGCTCATTCATCTACGTGCCGCCCGGCGTCCACGTCGAGCTGCCGCTGCAGGCCTATTTCCGGATCAACACCGAGAACATGGGCCAGTTCGAGCGGACCCTGATCATCGCCGACGAGGGGTCGAGCGTGCACTACGTCGAGGGCTGCACCGCCCCGACCTACAGCACCGCCAGCCTGCACAGCGCAGTGGTCGAGATCATCGCCAAGAAGGGCGCCCGCGTCCGCTACACCACCATCCAGAACTGGAGCCACAACGTCTACAACCTCGTTACCAAGCGCGCGGTGGCATACGAGGACGCGGTGATGGAGTGGGTCGACGGCAACCTGGGCTCGCACCTGACCATGAAGTACCCCAGCATCTACCTGCTGGGCGAGCGCGCTCACGGGGAGGTGCTCAGCATCGCATTCGCGGGTGACGGCCAGCACCAGGACGCGGGCGGCAAGGTGATCCACGCCGCCCCGAACACCACCAGCCTGATCACCTCGAAGTCCATCTCCAAGGGCACCGGCCGAACCAGCTATCGCGGCCTGGTCAAGGTCTATCCCGGCTGCGCCAAGAGCAAGTCGACGGTGCGCTGCGACGCCCTGATCCTCTCCGACGAGGCGCGCTCGGACACGTACCCGTACATGGAGATCGACGAGGAGGACGTCACCATCGGGCACGAGGCGACCGTCTCGAAGGTCGGTTCCGAGCAGCTGTTCTACCTGATGAGCCGCGGCCTGACCGAGGCCGAGGCGAGCGCCATGATCGTCAACGGGTTCATCGAGCCGATCGTCAAGGAGCTCCCCATGGAGTACGCGGTCGAGATGAATCGGCTCATCCAGCTGCAGATGGAAGGCGCGGTTGGGTAGACCGATGACCGTCCAGGCTCCGGCGGCCGCAATCGATGCGGCCGTCATCGGTGCCATCTCCGAACGACTCGGCGAGCCGGACTGGCTGCGTCAGCGCCGTCGCGACTGGTGGGCGCGGGCCGAGGCCACGCCCTGGCCGAGCGGTCTGGAGGAGGAGTGGCGCCGGACGTCGCTGGCCGAGATGCCGCGCGACGGGGCCGTGGCGGTCGAGGCACCGCACGTTCGCACCGATCTGGACCCGGACCTGGCCGCCGCCGGGGTGATCTTCGGCGACATCCGGACCGTGGCCGACGAGCACCCGGACCTGCTGCAGCGCCTCTTGGGCGAGACGACCACGCTCGACTCGCACGCGCACTTCTGGGCGCTGGCGCAGGCGGCCTGGACCGGCGGAACGTTCCTGTACGTGCCGGCCGGCGTCACCATCGACCGACCGCTCACCGCACACGTCAGCCAGCCCGGCGGCGGATCAGCCTACTTCCCGCTCACGCTGGTGATCGCCGAGCGGGCAAGCAACGTGACGCTGCTGGAGGAGGTCAGCTCGCCGGACGGGGAAGCGTCGTGGTTCGGCGGCATCGCCGACGTGCGAGTCGCCCCCGAGGCGCGGGTGCGCTACGCGAACCTGCAGCTGCTGGGCGACGGGGCCTGGCACATCGGCGCACAGCGGGTCGAGGTTGGCCAGGACGCGGAGGTCACGACGCTCAACGCGGAGATCGGTTCATCGGTCACCAAGCTGGGGCTCGACCTGCGCATGGTCGGCACCGGGGGCACCTCCAGGCTGCTCGGCCTGCTGGCCGCCGGCGACAAGCAGCACATCGACATCAACACCGTCCAGGACCTGGCCGCCAGCCACACGACCTCGGACCTGCTGTACCTGTCGGCGCTGTACGACGAGGCGCGCGCCGCGTTCTACGGCGTCACCAAGGTGCGGGCCGAGGCGAAGGGCACCAGCAGCTACCAGGAGTGCCGCAACCTCCTGCTGTCACCCAAGGCCGGCGCCGAGCCGATCCCGGTGCTCGAGATCGAGACGAACGACATCCTGCGCTGCGGGCACGGCGCCACGGCGGGCGCGATCGACCCGATCCAGCGCTTCTACGCCCAGACCCGGGGCCTGTCGAGCGAGGAGGCGGAGCGCATGATCGTGCGCGGCTTCTTCGAGCAGGTGGTGGCCCAGGTCCACTCGGAGCCGATCCGCGAGCGGGTGCTGAGCGCGCTGGCCGCCCGGATCGGGAGCGACCTGGAGGCGGCGGCGTGACGATGGCGCCATCCGGCTTTGCGACGGGCCTGCGGGCGAGCGAGGTTACTCCCGGCACCGTGCGGGTGGTGGAGTTCGACGGTCGCTCGCTGTGCGTGGGCCTGACCGAGGACGGGGAGTGGGGGGCGATCGACAACGTCTGCACCCACGACGGCGGGGTGTTGGGCGAGGGCGAGCTGGACGGCAACCTGGTCGAGTGCCCGCGCCACGGCGGTCGCTTCGACCTGTTCACCGGCCGTGTGCGAGCCCTTCCGCCGGTGGTGCCGGTGAACGCGTATCACGTCACCGTCGACGACGGCCAGGTGGTGGTGGATCTGCCATGAAGCTCTCGACCCGAGCCGAGTACGGCATCCGTCTGCTGGTGGCTCTGGCCCGCGCCGACGAGGATGGGCCGCTGCCGCTGGCCGCCGTGGCGCGCACCGAGAAGCTGCCGCACGCCTACCTGGAGCAGCTCGTGCGGGCACTGCGCCGCGCTGGGCTGGTGACCGCCACGCGCGGGCAGGCCGGTGGCTACCGGCTGGCCCGACCCGCCGAGCAGATCAGCCTGGTCCACGCCGTTCGCGCGCTTGATGGGCCGATCCTGGCCATGCCGTGCGCCGGCCCCGACAACCTGGAGGCCTGCGACCGACCACAGGACTGCAGCGTGCACGACGTCTTCTCCCGGCTGCACGACTCGCTGGAGGGGACGCTGGGCGCCACCAACCTGGCGGAGGTCGCGATGGCGGCCGGCGGCCCGCCGTATCCCGGTGCCGTGCGCCGCCAGCGGGCCGAGGCCTACGCCACCAACCAAGCGACAAGGAGCCCGTGAAGACGCGTATGACCGATCAGCTGCAGATCCGCGACCTCGAGGTCAGCATCGCGGGCAAGAAGATCCTCAAGGGCCTGTCTCTCACCGTGGGGCAGGGCGAGGTTCATGCCCTGATGGGCCCGAACGGATCGGGCAAGACGAGCCTGGCCTACACGCTGATGGGACACCCGGACTACAAGGTCGACGCCGGCGACATCAGCTGGCGTGGTCAGAGCCTGCTGCGCCTGTCCCCGGACAAGCGGGCGCGGCTCGGAGTCTTCCTGGCGTTCCAGTATCCCAGCGCCATTCCGGGTGTCACGGTCGCCAGCTTTCTGCGCAACACCTACAACGCCATCCATCATCCCAAGCAGCCGGCCGCCGAGGAGTCTGGCGGGGGCATGCCGAAGTACACGGGCATCCCGCTCGCCAAGTTCCGGAAGCTGATGGAGGAGAAGATGGATCTCCTGCGCATGGACCGCTCCATGGCGGCCCGCTACGTGAACGACGGCTTCTCGGGCGGCGAGAAGAAGAGGCTCGAGATGCTCCAGATGGCGATCCTGTCGCCGCAGATGGCGATCCTGGACGAGACCGACTCCGGGCTCGACATCGACGCGCTGCGGAACGTCGCCGAGGGCATCAACGCCACGCTCTCGCCGGACATGGGCGTGCTGATGATCACCCACTACCAGCGGATGTTGAACTACGTGAAGCCCCAGTTCGTGCACGTCCTGCTCGACGGCCAGGTGGTGATGTCCGGCGGCGACGAGCTCAGCCACCAGCTCGAGGCCAACGGCTACGACTGGGTACGCGAGCAGGTCGGGCTGCCGGAGGGTGTCGGCGACGAGGCCTCCGAGGCACCCGAGCCTGTCGCTGAGCACGCGTAGGTAGACTGGAGAGACCGATGGCCGTCCAGGCACAGCCCACCACCACCGCCCACGGCGCCTTCTCCGGCGCCGCGCTGCGTGCCGATTTCCCGGTCTTCGACCAGAAGACCCGTGAGGGCCGGCGGCTGGTCTACCTGGACGCCGCGGCCAGCGCGCCCAAGCCGCGCGCGGTGATCGAGACCCTGGCCGACACCTATGGCCATCACTACGCCAACGTCCATCGAGGCATCTATGAGCTGTCGGAGGATGCCACCGAGCGCTTCGAGGGCGCGCGTCGCACGCTGGCCACCTTCATCGGTGCGCCATCCCACCGCGAGGTCGTGTTCGTGCGCAACGCGACCGAGGCAATCAACCTGGTCGCCTACAGCTGGGGACGCACCAACGTCGGCAAGGGCGATCGTGTGGTCACGACCCAGCTCGAGCACCACGCCAACATCGTCCCGTGGCAGCAGCTGACCAAGGAGGTCGGCGCCACCTTGGACTACGTCGCGATCACCGACGACGGGCGGCTCGACATGGACGACCTGCGCGCGAAGCTGGCGGCGGGGCCGAAGCTGCTGGCGGTGGCCCAGGTCAGCAACGCGCTGGGGACAATCAACCCGGTCGCCGAGATCGTCGAGCTGGCGCACGAGGCGGGCGCGCTGGTCCTGGTCGACGCGGCGCAGTCAGCACCCCACATGCCGATCGACGTCGCCGCACTGGGCTGCGACTTCCTGGCCCTCTCCGGCCACAAGATGCTGGGCCCATCCGGGATCGGGGCGCTGTGGGGCCGCCGCGAGCTGCTCGACGCCATGCCGCCCTTCATGACCGGAGGCAGCATGATCATCCGGGTCACGCTCGAGGGCGCCGAGTGGAACGAGGTGCCCGCCAAGTTCGAGGCCGGCACCCCGGCGATCGCCGAGGCGATCGGCCTGGCCGCTGCGATCGACTACCTCAACGCGTTGGGCATGCCGGCCGTGCGCGAGCACGAGCGCTACCTGTTCCAGGCGGCCTGGGCGGCCCTGTGCGAGATTCCGGGCGTGCGCCTGCTCGGCCCCAGCGACCCTGACCTGCACGCCGGCGTGATCAGCTTCCTGATCGAGGGGGTACATCCCCATGACGTGGCGACCGTCTTCGACCACCAGGGCGTGGCGGTACGGGCCGGCCACCACTGTGCGCAGCCGGTGATGCTGCGCTACGACGTGCCCGCCACCACCCGCGCCAGCTTCTACGTCTACAACGACACCGATGACGTCGATGCGCTCACCGCCGCGGTGCGGGCCACCCAGCAGCTCTTCTCCGAGACCGATGGATAACCTGTACCGCGACTTCATCCTGGAGCACTACCGGAACCCCCACAACAAGGGGGTGCTGGATCCGCACGACCTGCACTTCGCCGATTCGAACCCGACCTGCGGCGACGAGATGAGCATGACCCTGCGGCTCGACGAGTCGAAGCAGCGCATCGCTGACGTCGCGTTCGATGGGCGTGGCTGCGCCATCAGCCAGGCATCCGCCTCGATCCTGACCGACGAGCTGCGAGACCAGTCGCTCGACGAGGTGCGCGCCCTCGATCCCAAGCACGTGCTCGACGAGCTGGGCGTTCCCATCGGTCCGGCCCGCCTGAAGTGCGCGTTGCTTTCCTACAAGGTCCTGCAGGGTGCCGTGCGCGGCGGCGAGGTCGCCTGGCCGGCCGAGGCGGAGGCCGTCGGCTGACGGACCCGGCCATGACAACCACCTCGAACCCAGTCCGCATGGTGGGCGCCGCCGACGCGGTCAAGCTCGCCGATGCCGGCTATCGCATCCTGGACGTGCGCGAGCAGGTCGAGTGGAACGAGGGCCATATTCCCGACGCCACGCTCCTGCCGCTGGCCGACCTGGCAGGCAGAATCGGCGAGGTCGTGCCTGAGCTCGATTCGCCGCTGCTGGTCCACTGCGCGGTCGGCGCCCGCTCCGCACGAGCCGCGGCCTACATGGCCGGAATCGGCTACACCAACGTCGTAAACCTGCATGGCTCACTCGCCGACTGGCGAGCGGCGGGCGGCGCCTGGGAGGCGCCCCAGCAGCTGCTGACCCCGGCGCAGCAGCGCCGTTACAGCCGCCAGACGCTCATCCCGGAGATTGGCCAGGCGGGGCAGCGCAAGCTGCTCGACGGGCGCGTGCTGCTGATCGGCGCCGGCGGCCTGGGCTCGCCGGTGGCGCTGTACCTGGCGGCGAGCGGCGTGGGCACCATCGGCCTCGTCGACGACGACGTGGTCGACGAGTCGAACCTGCAGCGGCAGGTGCTGCACACCGTCGATCGCATCGGCCAGCCCAAGACCTCCTCGGCCCGAACCACGCTGGCCGCCCTCAACCCGGAGACCGTGGTGGTCGAGCATCGTGAGCGGCTCTCGGCGGACAACGTGGAGCGGCTGATCGCCGACTACGACGTGATCGTGGACGGGACGGACAACTTCGACACGCGCTACGTTCTCAACGACGCGGCGGTGCGGCAGCGCAAGCCGGTCGTCCACGGCTCGATCTATCGCTGGGACGGGCAGGTCACGACCTTCGTGCCGTTCGTGGGACCGTGCTATCGCTGCATGTACCCGATCCAGCCGCCGGAGGAGCTGGCGCCGGCCTGCGCAGTGGCGGGCGTGCTGGGCGTGCTGCCCGGCATCGCCGGCCTGATCCAGGCCAATGAGGTATTCAAGCTGCTGCTCGGTGTGGGCGAGACCTTGGCCGGCCGCCTCCTCATGTTCGACGCCATGTCGACCGAGTTCAGCGAGGTTCGCATCTGGCGCGACCCGGCCTGCCCGGCCTGCGGCGAGGGCACACTCCAGTGAGTGCCGTTCGGATCCCACCCGTCCTGCGCGAGACGGTTGGCGGCAGCCGCATGGTGAGCGCCTCGGGGGGCACCGTGCGGGAAGTCCTCGACGACCTCTTCGCGTCCTTCCCGGCGTTGCGCGAGCGCGTGACCGAGGATGGCGAGCTCTCCCACTTCGTGAACGTCTACGTCAACGATCGCGATGTGCGCTATCGCGACGGCCTGGCCACCCCTGTGGGCGAGGACGACACCGTCATCCTGCTGCCCGCCATGGCGGGCGGCTCAAGCTAGGCCGATGTCCAGCGCGCCGCCGGCCGCTGGCAAGGACAGCTCCCCGGACCTGATCGCCGCCATCGGCAACACGCCGATGGTCGAGCTGCGCCGCCTCTCCCCTTCGCCGGGCGTTCGGATCTTCGCCAAGCTGGAGGGCGCCAACCCCAGCGGCTCCGTCAAGGACCGCATCGCGCGGGCGATGATCGACGAGGCCCGCGCCAGCGGCGCGCTGCAAGCGGGGCAGACGATCCTGGAGCCGTCGAGCGGGAACACCGGCATCAGCCTGGCCATGATCGGCTCGCTGCTTGGCCATCCGGTTCGCGTGGTGCTCCCGGACAACACCACGGAGGAGCGCGCGCAGCTGCTGCGCCTGTACGGCGCCGAGATCATCCCTTCACCCGGGGCTGAAGGCAGCAACGGCGCCATCCGCCTGGCGCAGCAGCTCGCGGCGGCCGACCCGACGCTGTTCATGCCCTACCAGTACGGCAACCAGGCAAACCCACGCGCCCACGAGGAGGGCACCGGGCCGGAGATCGTGACCGCCGTGCCGGAAGTCGACACCTTCGTCGCCGGCCTCGGCACCGGCGGGACGCTGACCGGGGTGGGACGGTACCTGAAGCGAGTGCGCCCAGGCACGCGAGTCATCGCCGCCGAGCCGCTTCCCGGCGAGCAGGTGCAGGGCCTCCGCTCCCTGGAGGAGGGGTTCGTGCCCCCGGTCCTCGACGAGTCGCTCCTCGACGATCGGTACCTGGTCAGCTACCGCGACTCCATCATCGGCCTCCGGCGGCTGCTGCGCGAGGAGGGCCTCTTCGCCGGACTGTCATCCGGCGCCGTCATCCACGTGGCCCTGCGCGTCGCCGCCGAGATGCGGGCCGGGACGATCGTGGTCCTGCTGGCCGACGGCGGCTGGAAATACCTCTCCGCCGGCCTGTGGACCCGCGACCTGGACGAGCTGGACGACGAGCTTCAGGGCTCGATCTTGTGGTGAAGGGCGACCACGGGCTGACCGTGCCCCGTACGGTGGCGGAGCAGCTGCTCGAGCATGCGCGCTCCGAGCTGCCGAACGAGGCCTGTGGCCTGCTGGCAGGCAGCCTGGCCGATGGGCTGGCAACTACCTATCACCCGGCGCGAAACGCCGTCGCGTCGCCGCTGCGCTACAGCGTGCACGCCGACGACCTGGTGCGCATCACCTTCGCGATCGAGGATGCCGGTCAGGACCTGGTCGCCATCTTCCATTCGCACACCCATACCCCGGCCGTGCCCTCGTCCACCGACCGGCGGGCGGCCATGTACCCGGACGCGTTCTACCTGCTCGCCAGCCTGACCGATGGCGCCGCCGCACCCGAGCGCGCGCTCCGAGCCTGGCGCATCCACGGCGGCCAGTCCTTCGAGGTCCCGCTGCGGGTCGACTAGATCGAGGTCGGGTACCCTGTGGCCATGACCGTCATTCCGACCGGCATCGCGCCGTTCGCCACCAGCGTCTACCGCGACCGGCTGGCACGGGCCGGGGCCGAGGCGAGCGCACGCGGCATCGACGCCCTGCTGATCACGCCGTCGCCGGACTACCTCTACCTGCTCGGCTATCGGGCGCCCGGCCTGGAGCGGCTGACCTGCCTGGTGCTGCCGGCGACGGGAGCCCCGACGCTCGTGCTGCCGCGCCTCGAGGAGCCCCTGGCTCGTCACGAGCTCGGTGACCTGGCCGATGACCTCGAGCTGCGCCCCTGGGACGAGACCGACGATCCGTTCGGCGTCGTTCGCCAGGAGCTGCGCGGCTCGG
>JBKOZM010000069.1:0-2936 GCA_046725855.1 Chloroflexota bacterium
GCTCGCTCGACTCGTGAGATCCACTGTGAGTTCTGCGAGGCCCGACGGCCCGGGACACCCCGACTGGCAACAGGGCTATGCGCCATCGAACGCCGTTCAGCGAGCGCCGCCAGTGGTGTCCCGGAACCTCCGGGTGCTTCCCCGCTGGTAGCGCAGCCGAGAGGCAACAATGAGCCTCAACGACACCAACGGGTCGATGCGAGCGGCGACGGCGGGTATCGACTGGGGGCGGCTGACGTAGCGGTACTCCAGCACGTATGCGGTCGCGTCGAGCGTCATCTTGTTGACCTCGACGCAGTGATCGGTGGCTGTATGCGTATCGGATGATTCCACGATCAACGCGCCGACGCTGGAGGCAGCTCCCACCGTTCGACATCCGCAGGGAGCGGCTGCGTCGGGTCGTTGCCGGTGAGGGTCTTCAAGGCGTGGCACAGCGCCCGCGTGTGCCGGTGCGGCAGCCGGTCCGCCCGCACATCTTCGTCGTAGGCCGGGCCGCGCGGGTACCCGTCGAGAAGCCCTCCCACGCGAGACGTCGTCGCGCCCATCTGCTGGAGCCACCAGTCGTTACGGTCCGGAAACAATGACGATCCAACATTCAGGGATGGCATCCGTCATACGGCGGGTCCGGGTGGGGTGTGAGTTCCGGTACACCGCGGAGGTCGAGACCGCCGCAGTCTTCCAGGTCCAGCCGTCCGGGGCCGCGCCCGCGACCGTGCTCCGGCAGGGCTGGGAGACGCTGCCCGCCGCCGACCGGCACGTCTACACCGACCTGTACGGCAACGACTGCCAACGACTCAGCCTGCCGGTGGGCGACACGACGCTGCGCTACGACGCCGTCGTGGAGGTCCCGGACGCGACCGAGGACGTGGACCTGGACGCGACCGAGATGCCCGCCGTGCAACTGCCGGACGACGCGCTGGTCTACACGCTACCCAGCCGGTACTGCCTGCCCGACGTTCTCGGCGACGAGGCGTGGCGGCTGTTCGGGAGCGTGAAGCCGGGCTACCGGCGGGTGCGGGCGATCTGCGACCACGTCCACGGCCACCTGCGTTTCGGCTATGGCAGCAGCACCTCGTCGACCACCGCGGCCGACGCGTACGCCGCCGGCACCGGCGTGTGCCGCGACTTCGCCCATGTCGCGATCAGCTTCTGCCGGGCACTGTCGATCCCGGCCCGCTATGTCTTCGGCTACCTCCCGGACATGGATGTGCCACCGGACCCGGCGCCGATGGACTTCGCCGCCTGGATGGAGGTCTACCTCGACGGCAGGTGGTGGACCTTCGACCCCCGCAACAACGCGGCCCGCAAGGGCCGGGTGCTGATCGGCCGGGGCCGCGACGCGGTCGACGTCGCGATGGTGACCACCTACGGCGGCCCGGTGCTGCAGGGCATGCAGGTCTGGGCCGAGGAGACGACGTGACAAAGCCGGCCGGCGCGCTCCCGCACCACCCCCAGCTTCCGTCGCGCCACCAGTTGCAGCATGCCGGCCGGCTGACCTACGTGCTACACCAGCGCTTCCGCTACACCTATGACGCACCGGTACGAGACCTGAACCACCGGCTGGTCGTGGTGCCGCCGCGCCGGCACGGCGACCAGCGCCGGCGGCAACACTCGATCACCGTGTCCGCCGCCGACGCCCGGACCACCCACCGCCGGGACGCCTGCGGCAACATAGTCACCCGGTCCCGCGTGCCGCTGGTGCCACATCAGGTGGAGTTCGTGGTGGAGGCCGTCGTCGAGCGGGTCGCGCCGGGCTCCGACGTGCTCCTGCCGGCCGCTGCGCTCACCGACCCGCGGCTGCTCCGGCCGACCCGGCTGACCGCCGCCGACGCCGCGATCCTGGAGCTGGCGGCGACGATGGCCGGCCAGGACAGGCTGGCCACCGCCGAACGGTTCTGCGCACACGTGCACGAGGCGATCAGCTACGCGCACGAGGTGACCTCCGTGGCCACCACCGCTGCCGAGGCGCTCGCCGGCGGACGCGGGGTCTGCCAGGACGCCGCCCATGTCATGATCGCGCTCTGCCGGGCCGCCGGAGTGCCGGCCCGCTACGTCTCCGGGCACCTGCTCGGCGAGGGCGGCACGCACGCCTGGGTGGAAGTCATCGTTCCCCACGCCGCCGGGGCTCGCGCGGTGCCGTTCGACCCGTGCAACGGCGTCCGCGTCGGCAGGGGCTACCTGACCGTCGCCACCGGGCGCGACTACGCTGACGTGGCCCCGACCTCCGGCACCTACCTCGGCGCCGCCCGCGGCACGCTCACATCGACCAAACGGGTAGGCGTCGCGGCGGCCTGATCGTCGTCGCGTGGGCCACGGCGGCGTCGACCGACACAGTGTGCGCGTCGCCCATCCGGGGCCGCCCACCACGCCTCGTGGTGTAACGCCGACAACGCCTGCGCAGCGGACCGACGATCCGCACTCGCGCTGGCCGGGAGCGCACACGCGCGGCGTGCGCCCCAACGCCGCCGCCGCACCTTCACTCGATACCTGGCGGCCGAGGTCGAGCCGCACAGCGTCCGCGTCGTCGGCCTCTGGACGGCCGGCGTCACCGAGACGCTGCTGCGACCACCGCCCTGACCTACGTCGAATTCGGCTGGCTCCCACTCCCGGCGATCACCGCTGAGATCGTCGCTACTCTCTTCGCCCGGCGGGGGTATCACCGGTACATGGGTTGCCGCCGAAGTCGGTGGTAGCCGCGGATGCGCAGCTGTGGCTCCATTGACCGATCCTGCTGCAAAAACTGAGCGGCTGTCGCGATTTTTGATCATGTCATCCGTCGGCAGACGCTCTCAGGCGCTCGAGGAACTCCTTCAGCGCCCGGTAGTACGGCACGATGGTGGCGATCTCGACGTACTCGTCCGGGCCGTGCTGGCCGTCGCCGCCGACCCCGAACGCGACCGCGGGGATGCCGCTGTCTCTTATACACATCTGAGGCT
>JBKOZM010000070.1:0-2794 GCA_046725855.1 Chloroflexota bacterium
GTCTGCAGCCGTTCGCGCGAGGCTTTGTCCTTTTCCTTCTGGAGGGCCTGGCGCTCGATCTCGAGTTGGGTGATGCGCCGTTCCACTTCGTCGATCTCCTGCGGCATCGAGTCGATCTCGATGCGGAGCCGCGAGGCTGCTTCGTCGATCAGGTCGATCGCCTTGTCCGGCAGGAAGCGCTCGGTGATGTAGCGGTTCGACAGGACCGCAGCCGCCACCAGCGCCGAGTCGGTGATGCGCACGCCGTGATGCACCTCGTAGCGCTCGCGTAGCCCGCGCAGGATGCTGATCGTGTCCTCGACGCTCGGCTGGTCGACGACCACCGGCTGGAAGCGGCGCTCCAGTGCGGCGTCCTTCTCGATGTTCTTGCGGTACTCGTCGAGGGTGGTGGCGCCGATGCAGTGCAGCTCGCCGCGGGCGAGCATCGGCTTGAGCAGGTTGGCGGCGTCCATGGCGCCTTCCGCCGCACCGGCGCCGACGACAGTGTGCAGCTCGTCGATGAAGACGATGATCTGCCCGGCCGCCGCGGTGATCTCCTTGAGCACCGCCTTCAGGCGTTCCTCGAATTCGCCGCGGTACTTGGCGCCGGCCACCATGGCGCCCAGGTCGAGCGCCACCACCCGCTTGTCCCTGAGTCCGTCGGGCACGTCGCCGCGGACGATCCGCTGGGCGAGCCCCTCCACGATCGCCGTCTTGCCGACCCCCGGCTCGCCGATCAGGACCGGATTGTTCTTCGTTCGGCGGCTGAGGACCTGGATGACGCGACGGATCTCCTCGTCGCGGCCGATTACCGGATCGAGCAGGCCCTTTCGAGCGGCATCGGTCAGGTCGCGGCCGTACTTCTCCAGCGCCTGGTAGGTGGCCTCCGGGTTCTCGCTCGTCACGCGCTGGCTCCCTCGAATGCTGGTCAGGGCTTCCAGGACCGATGCCGGCTCCACCTCCTGCTCGGCCAGCAGCCGCTTCGCGTCGCTGCCGGCCGCGTCCTCGATGATGGCGAGCAGCAGGTGCTCTGTCGAGACGTACTCGTCATGCATCCGCTCCGCGAGCGGGTGCGCGTCCGACAGGACGCGGCGGGCGTCATTCGAGAGGGTGAGCTGGGTCGCGCCGCCCTGCACCTTGGGCAGCCGGGCGAGCTGCTCGCGGGCGGCGGCCGCGATGGTCGACGGCTCCTTGCCCATGCGCTCCAGGACGGCCGGCACCACGCCGTCCGGCTGGTCGATCAATGACAGCAGCAGGTGGGTGGCCGTCAATTCGGGGTGGCCCTCGCCCTCGGCCAGCTGCTGGGCGGCGGCGATCGCCTCCTGGGCGCGGGTCGTGAAGCGTTCGGTTCGCATGATTCTCCTGGGACGCGCATTTTCCGGTTGCCGCGGTTCTGTGCGGCGGCGCCCTTCCGGTAAGCGGCGGCTAAGCGGCCGATACGCGGCTGCCCGCTACCGTCAGCAGCGGCCCGCCTCCACAGCACGGAGGTTCACGATCGACATGTCGCGCGCGTTTCAATTCCTGCCGGGAGGATGCGCCATCCTGCTGGCGGCTACAACCTCCGGGCTGCTCACGGCCATTCCGCCCACCGTCCGCGCGCCCGAACTCCTCCGGGCTCTGCAGCACCCGTCCGTCATTCCGGCACCAGTGGATGCATCGCGCGCGGACATGGGCGTGAATGGGCCGACCATCGCCACCGGTCAGCTGCTGGACGCCGGCGGGCACCCGGCGGCGGGCGGGGTGGTGGTCATCGCCTGGCCGAGCGAGGCGTGGAACCGCAGCCTGCAGGTGGGCGACTTCATCCCGACGCCGACGGTGGGATGGGGCGAGGCGAGCGACGACGGCTCGTTCAGCCTGACGGTCGACCCGACCCTCATCACTCCCGACTTTGTGAATGCCGACGGCCGGGTGAACCTCGAGGCGATCGGCTGGGTTGGCGACCGGCAGGGGTCGTGGTCGTTTGCGACCCACGTTGCGGCCGCGGAGCACCCGGCCATCACCATCCGGGCCGGCGCCCCGCTGGCGACGCGCCGGGCCACGGCCGTCACGCCACTGGCCGGCGACATCTGCAGCTACCGGCTGCTCTCGACCTCCGACCGATGGGTCGTGATCGGAGAGACCTGGCCGTGGGGCAGCGATCGAGGCTGGATGCTGAGCACCTCATCGCACAGCGTGACCGTCGGCGCCGCGGTGAGCAGCACGGGGGCATACGGGGGCTGGACGGCGAGTGGCAGCTCCACCTCGTCGAGCGGGGTGACGTTCGAATGGGCCGAGTCCAGCGCGAACCGTGACTATCGGGTCGGCCAGCGGTTCGGGAAGTATCGGCTGTGGTGCAGCGCATCGGGCTGGCGGAATGACTACCGGGAGCGCTACGTCCTCTCCACCGGTGGCTTCACGAACGCGTTGCTTGGCTCGGCGCCCAGCTATGCGAACTGCGCGCCGGTCGCCATGGGCCTGTGGCAGCGCGACAGCACCCTCGGCAAGCACTCCGTTTTCGGCACCGGCGTCAAGATCGCCTCGCTCATCGGCATCGACCTGTCGGTGGACACCAACTACGCTTCCACGCGGATCCTGAAGTACCGATTGGTGTCGGCGGGCAAGGTGTGTGGCAGTGACGGCGTCCCGTCGCTGGCGGGGAAGGTGAAGACGTCGCGGTGACGGTGCGCGGACGCGTACTCCTGGCGCTGCTGGTCGGCGCGGGAGTGCTGGCGGCGGGTGCGGCGTTCCTGATCCTCACCCAGCCGCCGGCGGTACATGCGGATGGGGCGGGGCCGCTCGGATCGCTGGGTGGCCCGGGTCATGAGTCGATGTCGGT
>JBKOZM010000071.1:0-5833 GCA_046725855.1 Chloroflexota bacterium
CAGCAGGCCCGCGCCGGCTGAATCCGGGCGAGCTCGCCCTTCAGCTCACTCGCGACCAGCACGGGGCGTCAGTCGGCCACGGTGATTCAGACGGCCGAGGCGGTCGGGCGTCGGATCCGGCGCTGGCGAACGCGCTCCACCCGCTCCTCCTGCTGCAGCCGCATGAGCGCGGCGGCCAGCTTGGCGGAGTCGTGGCGGTGGGCGTTCGTCTCGTCGACGAGGTCCTCCTCGATGATCCCGACGTGCAGCTCCTCGAGCTTGCGCTCGTCGACGCGGACCGGCTGCCCCAGCCAGCCCTGCGGCCGGCGCCCGCCGTCGTTGCGGTTGAGGAGCGCGAAGTCGACCAGGCCATCGCCGACGTGGTTGAAGAGCGCCTCGAGATGCTGCGCGGCCGTGAAGGAACCGGTTTCGCCAGGCTGGGTCGCCACGTTGCAGACGTAGACCCGCAGGCCATTGGCCGCGGCCACCGCATCACGGATGTCGCTGATCAGCAGATTGGGCAGGACGCTCGAGAACAGGCTGCCTGGACCGATGACGACCAGGTCCGCCTCCAGGATCCGCTCCAGCGCCTCCGGACTGGCGCGCACGTCCGAGGGCTCGATGGTGACGTGGTCGATCGGCTCCTCGGCGTGGCTGATGGCGACCTGGCCGGTGAGCCGCCGGCCGGAGGCCAGGACGGCGCCCAGGTTGAGCGGGACGGTCGTGGCCGGCAGCACCTGGCCGCGGACCGCCAGGACGCGGTTCGACTCGCGCACCGCCTCCTCGAAGTCGCCAGTCACCGCGGTCATGGCCGCGATGAACAGGTTGCCGAAGGCGTGGTCGTCGAGGCCCGAGCCGGGCGGGAAGCGGTACTGCATGAGCTGCGTCATGAGCGGCTCGGCGTCGGCCAGCGCGGCGATGCAGTTGCGGATGTCGCCCGGGGGCACGATGCCGAGCTGCTGTCGCAGGCGGCCGCTGCTGCCGCCGTCGTCGGCCACCGCCACGATGGCGGTGATGTTGGCCGAGTAGCCCTTCAGCCCGCGCAGCAGGGTCGACAGCCCGGTCCCGCCGCCAATCGCCACGATCCGCGGGCCGCGGGCCAGGTAGCGTTTCGTGTAGAGGACCTCCATGACCGAGTCGCCGCGCGCCACGAACGGCGAGACGATGCTGCGCATCAGCCCCCACACCCCGATGCCGGTGACCAGGATTCCGGCCAGCGCCACCAGCGCGGCACGAACCGGCCGATCCAGGCCGGCGCCGGTCAGGACGAAGATGAAGGAGTCATCGGGCAGTCTTCGGTAGAAGTCAACCAGGAAGATGGCGGCTCCCAGGCCGAGGATGGTGATGCCCAGGAAGAGGAGCACCAGCCAGCGCTTGAGGTGCATTCCCGGGTAGAGCCAGCGTGGCAGGCGCGGTCGCTTCATCGCTCCAGTTCCCGATGGAAGACGGCCACTGAGGTGCCGCCCATCTTGGTCAGGCGCTCGGCCAGCTCCTCGGCCAGTGCAATCGAGCGGTGGTAGCCGCCGGTGCAGCCCAGCGCCACCGTCAGGCGCTGCTTGCCCTCCGCCCGGTAGGCCGGCGCGGTGAGCTCCAGCAGCTCCACCACCAGGTCCAGGAAGCGGCCCGCAGCCGGTTGCCCAAGCACGTACTCGCGCACCGGCGGCTGCAGGCCGGAGAGTGGCTTCAGGTCCGGCACGTAGTACGGGTTCGTCAGGAAGCGGACGTCGAAGACGAGGTCGGCCTCGAGCGGGATCCCGTATTTGAACCCGAAGGTGACGATGTCGACCAGCAGCTCGTCGGCCGCGGCCTCGCGCGGCACGAAGGCGAAGAGGCGCTCCTTGAGCTGACCGATCGAGAGGCCGCTGGTGTCGATCACGTGGTCCGCCAGCTCGCGGGTGCGCGCCAGGCGCAGGCGCTCCTCGGCAATCCCGGCCTGCACGCCGCTGCGCGTCTCGAGCGGGTGGCGGTGCCGCGTCTCGCTGAAGCGGCTCACCAGGTTGGCGTCGCTGGCCTCCAGGTAGAGGACCTGCATCTCCGTTCCGCGAGCGGCCAGCGCCCGGCGGGCCTGCTCGATCGCCGGAGCCGGGTCGCCGGCCCGGATGTCGAGCACCAGCGCGATGCGGTCGTATCGCTCCGGCTCCGCGTCACGCAGCGCGAGGAACCCGTCGAGCAGTTCCGGCGGCAGGTTGTCGACGCAGTAGTAGCCGAGGTCCTCGAAGAGCTTCGAGGCCTGGCTCTTGCCGGCCCCGGAGAGGCCGCTGATGACGACCACGTGCCCGGCCGACGGCTTCCGCGCCGGCGCGGGCGGCGCCGATCGACGGCGCGCGGTCTCGCTCGCGGTGGCGGCCTGTCCTGCTCGTTCCATGGCTCGATCCTGGTCTCGGGTCCGCCCGAGTATAGCCGCGCCGCTCAGTTGCGCAGCCCGGCGAGGAGGCCGCTGACGGTCGCGGCCACGCTCGCCCGCAGCGCCGCCAGGTCGTAGCCGCCCTCCAGCGCCAGCGTCACCCCGCCGAGGCCCAGCCGCCGTGCCAGCTCCCCCAGGCGTTGTCCCAGGGTGGCATAGCCCGCCTCGCTGACCTCCAGGTTGGCGAGCGGATCGTCGTGATGCGCGTCATAGCCGGCCGAGGCCAGGATCGCCTCCGGCCGGAAGGCCTCCACCGCCGGCAGCAGCTGCTCGAGCCAGGCCGCGGTGAAGGCCGTGTCGCCACTTCCCGGCGACAGCGGCACGTTGTGCTTCGTGCCGAGTGCCGGCCCACTCCCCCGCTCCGATGCGGCGCCGGTCCCCGGGTAGAGCGGCATCTGGTGGGTCGACGCGTAGCACAGGTCGGGGTCGGCGTCGAAGATGGCTTGCGTCCCGTCGCCGTGGTGGACGTCCCAATCGACGATGGCGATCCGCTGCGCCAGGCCCGCTTCTCGCAGCCCGGCCGCAGCCACCGCCACGTTGTTGACGACGCAGAACCCGGCGGCCCGCTCCGCGCTGGCGTGGTGGCCGGGTGGCCGGACGACCGCGAACGCGACGTCGGTCGCGCCACGCGCCACGGCGACCGCTCCCTGCAGCGTGGCGGCGGCGGCCAGCCGCGCGGCGGCCATCGACTGCGGACCCAGGTAGGTATCGACGTCGACCCAGCCGCCGCCCCGCCCAGCGGCCTCATCGAGGGTCTCGAGGTACCAGGCCGGGTGGATCAGCTGCAGGGTCAGGTCGTCGGCGGCCTCGATGGCTGGCCGTTCGAGGGCAGCGCCCACCACGCCGGCGCCGTCCGCAACGCCCTGGGCGGCCGCCTCGAGCCGCTCTGGCCGCTCCGGATGGCCGGCCGACGCGTGGGCGGCCATGGCCGGATCGGTCAGCAGCATGACGCGCGCGACCTTCGGCGGAGACATCGGCCTAGCGCCTGATCAGGCGGATGACGAGCAGCGAGCCTTCGAACAGGAGGAACATCACGCCGGACAGGATGAGCGGCGAGATCGGGTCGCCGCCCGGGGTCAGGACCACCGCCAGGACCACAATGACGAGCACCGCCCAGCGGCGCTGTGCCGCCAGACGCCGGTGGCTCAGGATCCCGACCCGCGCCAGCCCGATGAGGACGATCGGGAACTCGAGCACCAGGCCGAAGGCAAGCATCATGGTCGTGACGAAGCCGATGTACTTGTCGATCGTCAGCAGCGGCGTGAGCGTGTCGCCACCGAACGAGAGGAGGAAGGTGAGCGCGTACGGGATGACCGCATAGCCGATCCCCACGCCGAGCACGAAGAGGAGCAGTGCGGCGACGATCACGGGCCAGACGAAGCGACGCTCGCCCGAGGTCAGGCCCGGCGTCACGAAGCGCCAGACCTGGAACAGGATCATCGGCATCGCGATGGCGATGCCCAGGAAGCCGGCGATCTTGAGCTGGGCCGCGAACGCGTCCGTCACGCCAGTGAAGTAGATCTTGTCGAACTCGTCGGGCAGCGGGGCCCGCAGCAGCTCGAGCACCGCGCCCGAGAAGTAGAACCCGGCAACCGCCGCGACGAGGATGGTGAGGATGACGATGATGAGCCGGCGCCTGAGCTCCTCGAGATGCTCGATGAGGCTCATGGTCGCCCCGTCGTCGGTCATGGGCGGCTCAGTTCGCGCCCGCGGGCGCGAACGACGATCGGTTCCGGCAGGCTACTTGGGCTCGGCGCTGTCGCTCGGCGCTGGCGGCGGGGCGGCGGGCGGCGGCGGTGTTGCGGCCGGCTTCTTCGTCTCGCCCCTGATCGAGTCCTCGAGGTCGTTCGACGCCTTGCGGAACTCCCTGACGCCACGACCGATGGCGCTGCCGATGTCCGGCAGCTTGCCCGGGCCGAAGATGACCAGCACGATGACCAGGATGAGGATCAGCTCGCCCGGTCCGATGTTCGGCATGGTGCGCGTTAGCCTCCTTCGCCGCTCGTCTCGCTGCTCAGGCGGGATGAGCGCTGAGCTCCGAGTGTAGCACCGACCTCGGCCATCAGCCCGCGCCAGTGATCGGCGGCCGCAGCCGCGGCGTGCCGCCAGTCGGGGCCTGTGGAGGCCAACGCGATTCCGCGCGTGACGTTGACGAGCCCGGGCGCCAGGTCGCCGTGGCAGCTGCGGACCGCCGCTGCCAGATCCCCTCCCTGGGCGCCGACGCCCGGCACCAGGAAGGCAGGCGCGGGCAGCTGCCGCCGCAGCGCGATCAGGTCGTCGGCGGCGGTGGCACCCACCACCAGGCCGACGCGTCCCTCCGGCCAGCGCCCAGCCACCCAGCTCGCGACGCGTTCGTGGAGGCGGCGGCCGTCCTCCTCGACACGCAGGTCCTGGAATGTGCCGGCGCTCGGGTTGCTCGTCCGGGCCAGGACGTAGACCAGGCGATCCGGGTAGTCCAGAAACGGCACGATCGCGTCCTCGCCCAGATATGGCGACAGCGTCACGCCGTCCGCCTGCAGCTCACCAAAGAGCGCGGCAGCCTGCCGCTCGGCGGTCGGCCCGATGTCCCCGCGCTTGGCGTCCAGGATCAGGACGTGGTCACTCGGCACGTCTCCCCGCAGGCGCTCGAGCGCGGCCCAGCCGGCGGCCCCGAACGCCTCGAAGAACGCGACGTTGACCTTGACCGCGATGGCGGACCCGCCGGCCGCCTCGAGCAGGCCGCGCGCGAACGCCTCGACCCCGGTGACGTCGTGCGGCAGGCCTTCAGGCAGGGCGTCCGGATGCGGGTCGATCCCCAGGCACAGCGGGGCACCGAGCCGATCGAGCCGGGCGCGCAGCCGCTCGAGCGGCGGGAGCGCGCCGCTCATCCGATCGGAACCGGTTCGACAGGGGCCTGCGCGGCCTGCTGGGCGCTCGCCAGGCGGCGAGCGGCGAGCGGGCTGCTGGCCGCGTCCGCGTAGTCGAGGACGCGCAAGCGCAGGCGAGGCATGCCCTGGAACTCGTCGTGCTCCAGGGTGCCCACCAGATCGAGCCGGCTCTCCGGCTCGGGCAGCGGCCGGTCAACCGGCATGCCGAAGGCGATGGCGTCGAAGGTCTCCGCGCCGCGGCGCAGCCGAATCGAGAGGTGCTCGGCGGCGGCGCCCACGCGGCGGGCGTCGACCACCTGGAGGCCGGTGACGGCCAGGATCGGCTCCACGTGCCCCGGCCCGAAGGGGGCCAGCCGATCGATCTCGTCGGCCAGGTCCCATCCCAGGTGGGCGGCCGGCAGCACGAGGTCCACGGCCAGGCGCCCGGCACTCTCGGGCTGCCGCTGGGGGTCGGGCGGATACGGCCGCGGCAACCCGGCCCAGGCGGCGGCGAACGCGTTCCAGCCCTCAGCCGGCAGGCTGAAGCCGCCCGCACCGGCGTGGCCGCCGCGCTTGCTGAGCAGGTGGGCGCAGGCGTCGAGGG
>JBKOZM010000072.1:0-6565 GCA_046725855.1 Chloroflexota bacterium
TCGTCTTGCGGTCGAATCGGTCCACGAACACACCGGCCACCAGGCCGAAGACGAGGGTAGGGATCGACGAGACCATGAGCATGATCCCGACGTTCAGGATCGAGTGGGTTACCTGGAAGACGATGATCCCCGCGGCCAGCGAGGTCAGCGCGTCGCCGATGGTCGAGATGAGCTGGCCGGTCCACAGGTAGACGAAGTACCGGTTGCGGAAGATGGCGAAGGGGCCGACCGGGGCAGAGGCGGGCACGGGCGCGGCGGTCACGGGTCGGGTTGCTCCTCCGTAGGCTATGACATTCCGGCGAGCACCTAGCGCGCCGCCGTGTCGAATGTGAAGCTTTCGACGATATCGGTCGCCTCGTCGATATCGGTCTGGTCCGGCTTCGCCCTGATTCCGATGCCTTCGCTGGCGATCAGCACCATGAGGTTGCCGCCATCAGGAAGCTGGAAGAAGCCCAGACGAAGGATGACCGGCACGGTCACCTGGGTCGCCGGGTCGATACCCGAGTCCGCGTCCGAGGTATCGAGGACCACCACGCAGCTATCCAGGTCTGCACGCGCCAGCCAGATATCGGTCTCGCCCGCGAACTGGCTTGGAGTGGCGACGGTGATATCCAGGTAGTAGCCGTCCAGGCCAGCAAGCATCGCTGCGTGTGGGTTGAGCACGTTCCGAAGGTCGTCGCGTCTCGCCAGGCCGAAGGATATGGCGGTCGCATCGGTGTCCAGGCCGTGGGTCAGCGCACCGTCCGCGGCCACCGCGTACGCATTGCGGCAGACCGTGATCCGGGCGACTGTGGCCCGGCCTGCCACCGGGCCCCGCGCGAGCGTGAGCACTGCATCGTGCGCGCCCACCGCCCAGCCATCAGGCGCCGCGCGGAAGGTGACCAGCGGTGCCGGAGTGGGTTTTGGCGCTCTCGCCTGCTCGAGGCTCCCGCGCGAGAGGGCGCCCAAACCCACGATCCCGACCACCGCGAACGCTCCGATGACGACCAGGACCTGGGTCACCCTGTTCATTGCTTGATCCTCCGCACTGGGCATGATGGCTGACGTCGCGGTGTTCTGTCGACGAAGTCCGAGCGGGGTAACGCCTCCTGTCTACCATGGGCCGATGCCCGTGAGCGACGCCGGTGAAAGCCTGCCCCTGACGCTGGGTGAGGAGCCCGCGTTCTGCCCGGCCTGCGGCAAGCCGGTGACTCCGCAGCTGCTGGAGGCCGACCACCGCCCGCGCCTGGTTTGCCCGGATGGCCACGTCACCTGGCGCAACCCGCGCCTGGTGGTCGGCACGCTGCCGACCCGTGGCGGGCGCGTGTTCCTGGCCCGACGGGCGATCGAGCCCGGCGCCGGCCGATGGACCTATCCGGGCGGCTTCCTGGAGATCGGGGAGTCGGCCCAGGAGGGCGCGCGGCGGGAGACGGAGGAGGAGACCCAGCTGCGGGTCGAGGTGGGCCGGCTGATCGGCGCCTATTCGCGGCCGCACGTCGGCGTGGTGACGCTGGTCTACGAGGCCACTGTCGTTGGCGGTGAGGCGCTGCCCGGAGCCGAGACGACCGAGGTGCGGGACTTCGGCGTGGACGAGATTCCGTGGGCTGAGCTGGCCTTCACCACCGCCGAGAGCGCGCTGCGCGACTGGGTCGCGTCACTGCCCGGGCGCGGGCCGCGCTTCGAGCCGGAGCTCTATGTGGAGGGCGACGCCGCCGACGAGTAGCGCGTCACCTCCGGGCGGACCGGTACGCCGGCGCCCAGCATCGCCCCGTACAGCAGGCTCGCCACGGCGAACGCCAGCTGGATCTCGAGCGGGCCGGGGTCGAGCCCGATGCGCAGCAGCAGCAGCCAGCCGAGCCCGGCGAAGCACGGTGCGGCCACGGCCAGCGTGCCGCGGACCGTGAAGTAGCGGGCGAAGAAATAGGCGAACGTCATCCCGACGGCAGCTGCGCTCACCTGGATGAGACCGATGCCGGCGAGCAGCCCATCGCGGCCCGCTCCGCCCACGACGTGCAGCGGCGCCAGCGGATCCTCGCCGACCAGCAGGGCGCCCAGCATCGCGGTGGCGGCCCACACATAGCCGGCCGCCAGGCCGGTCACGAACCCCCGGTAGGCGAGCCGCAGCCCGTTGATTTCGGTCACGCCCCGATGCTACGGCGGCGCTCCCGCACCTCCGACCGGCGCGATGGTCCGGGTGGCGGGCGTACCGCCGTCTGAACGGCTACTCGTAGCGGCGGAAGACCGCGACCGCGTTCTGGCCACCGAAGCCGAAGCCGTTGATGATCGCCGTGCTGACCGCGGCGCGACGCGCGACGTTCGGCACGTAGTCCAGATCGCACTCCGGATCCGGCGTCTCGTAGTTGATGGTGGGTGGGATGAGCCCATCGCGGATCGCCAGCACGGCGGCCAGCGCCGACATGGCCCCGGCAGCACCCAGCGTGTGGCCGATCATGCTCTTGTTGCTGCTGACCGCCAGGTGGTCCGCGTGGTCGCCGAACGCGGCGCGGATCGCCTTCGACTCGGTGGCGTCGTTGAGCGGCGTGCTGGTGCCGTGCGCCACCACGTAGTCGACCTGCTCCGGCTCGACATCAGCATCGCGCAGCGCCCGCTCGATGGCCTTGATGGCCCCGTAGCCGGACGGATCGGGCGCGCTGATGTGGAAGGCGTCGCCGGTCAGGGCGCCGCCGGCCACCTCGGCCAGGATCGAGGCGTCGCGACCCTCGGCGTGGGCGGCCGACTCCACGATCAGGACGCCGGCGGCCTCGCCGAAGACGAAGCCGTCTCGATCCGCATCGAAGGGGCGCGAGGCCGCGGCGGGTTCGTCGTTGCGCTTCGAGAGCGCGCCCATATTCGCCAGCGCCGCGAAGGCGACCGGCAGGATGGCGCTCTCCGTGCCGCCAGCGATCACCACGTCGACGTCGCCGTGCTCGATCAGGCGCTGGGCCTCGACCAGCGCCTGCACGCCGGAGGCGCAGGCGGCCACGCTGGTGATGACCGGGCCGCGCAGGCCGTTCTGGATGCTGACCTGGCAGGCGGCCATGGAGGGGGAGAGCATCGGCACCATGAACGGGCTCACCCGTTGCGGCCCTCCGGCGCGGTACACGTCCTGCGCCGTCGAGACGTCCCCGATTCCCCCGCCGCCGGTGTTGATTACGACCGCGATGTCGTCGCGGTTGGCATCGGTGATCGGCAGGCTGGCGTCGGCGATCGCCTGGGCCGCGGCGGCGACCGCCAGCTGGCTGAAGCGGCTCATGCGCCGCGCCTGCTTGAAGTCGATGAAGGTACGCGGGTCGAAGTCCTTGACCTCGGCGGCGATACGCACCTCCTCATTCGAGGCGTCGTAGGCGGCAATCGGCGCCACGCCACTCACACCTTCGGTCAGGTTCGACCAGTAGCTGGCGACGTCGTTGCCGATGGGCGAGATCGCGCCGAGGCCGGTGACGACGGCGCGGCGCGCCGGATCACGTCTCATGGGCGGTGCCTAGGCCTCGTAGCGGCGCACGACGACCGTGCTGTTGTGGCCGCCGAGGCCCATCGAGTTGGAGAGCGCAACCCGGACATCGGCCTGGCGGGCTTTGTTCGGCACGTAGTCCAGCGTCAGGTCCGGATCCGGGTGCCGGTAGTTGATGGTCGGTGGCAGGCAGCCGGTCTGGACCGCGCGAACGCAGACGAAGCCCTCGAACGCGCCGGCGGCACCCATCATGTGACCGGTCATGCTCTTCGTGGAGCTGACCGCCAGCTGCCGCGCGTGCGAGCCAAAGACCTCCTCGATGGCCATCGACTCGAAGCGGTCATTCAGGGGCGTGCTGGTGCCGTGCGCGTTGATGTAGCTCACCTCTTCAGGACCGATGCCGGCGCGGGCGAGCGCGGCGCGCATCGCCCGCTGGTTGCCCTCGCCTCGGTCGGCCGGGGCAACCATGTGGTAGGCGTCGGCGGCGGAGCCGTAGCCGATGACCTCGGCGATCGGCGTGACTCCGCGTGCCGTGGCGTGCTCGAGCTCCTCGAGCACCAGGACGGCGGCGCCCTCCGAGACGACGAAGCCGTTGCGGGTGAGGTCGAAGGGCCGGCTGGCGATGGCGGGGTTGTACTCGCCGCTGTCGGGGTCGACGGGCGAGCCCAGGGCCTTCATCTGGCTGAAGCCGGCGAGGGCGATCGGCACGACCACCGCCTCCGTGCCGGCGCCGAGCATGAGGTCCGCCTGCCCGCGGACGATGGACTCCATCGCCTCACCGATGGCGTGCCCGCCCGTGGCACAGGCGCTGGCAACCGCCATGTTCGGGCCGCGGATGCCGTACTGAATGGCGACCATGCCCGACGCGGCGTCCGGGATCATGTGAGCCAGCAGGAAGGGCGAGATGCGGTCGATGCCGCGCTCCAGCAGGGTCTGGATGCCGTCGCCGATCATCCCGATCCCGCCGACGGCGGTGCCGACCACCATCCCGAAGCGGTCCGGGTCGGCCTGGCTCGCGTCCAGCCTGCCGCCATCGGTCAGGAGCCCCGCGTCGCGCAGTGCCTCGCCGGCGGCGGCGACGGCGAAGTGCGTGTTCCGGTCGTGACGGCGCGCGTCCTTGCCGTCCATGTAGTCGGTGGCGTCGAAGCCCTTCACCTCACCGGCGACGTGGATGTCGTAGCCGGTCGTGTCGAAGAGGGTGATGTCGGCGATGCCGCTGCGACCGGAGAGGAGCGCCTCCCAGGATGCGTCGGCCCCGATGCCGACCGGCGAGAGCGCCCCGACGCCGGTGACGACCGCGCGGCGGCCGCTCACGTCGGCAGCCAGATGGCGTCGCCCCCAGGTGCGTCGACGGCGTGGGCAGTGGTGTCGGGCGCGATGCGACGAATGAGGCCGGTCAGGACCCGTCCTGGCCCGATCTCGACGAAGTCGGTGACGCCGTCGGCCGCCATGCGGCGGATCGTATCGGTCCATTGCACGCCGTGGACGAGATGCTCGGCTAGCTCCTGCCGCAGCCCGTCGGCGGTGCGGATCACGCTGGCGTGCACGTTGCCGAGCATGGGCACCCGGGGCTCGCGGAAGGGGACCTTGGCGAGTATCTGGCTGAACTCGTCCCGCGCGCGCCGCATCAGCGGGGAATGGCTGGCCACGCTGACGGTCAGCCGCACCGCCTTGCGCGCGCCGATTGTGCGGCTCATCTCCAGCGCGAAGACGAGCGCCGGGATGACGCCGGACAGGACGATCTGGCCGGGCGCATTGGCGTTCGCCACGCTGATCTCACCGTGCTGTCGCGCCGTCTGCACCACCTCGTGGATCTGTTCGTCGGACAGGCCGATGACGGCCCCCATGCCGCCCTCGATGCCGCGCTCCTGCATGATCCGGCCGCGCTCGCGCACCAGACCCAGGGCCGCCTCGAAGTCGATCGCATCGGCCGCCACCGCGGCCGCGTACTGCCCGGCCGAGTGTCCGGCCAGTGAGCGTGGCGCCAGCTGGATCCCCGCCTCGGCGGCCTCGGCACGCATCGCCTCAAGGTAGGCGACGCTCGTCGCCAGGATGGCCGGCTGGGCGTTGACGGTTAGGTCCAGCTCCTCGGCCGGGCCATCGGCGATCAGCCGGCTCAGCGGGAAGCCGAGCGCCGCGTCGGCGCGTTCCATGACGGCCGCGGCCGCCGGCGAACGCTCGAGCAGGGCGCTGCCCATCCCGACGTACTGCGAACCCTGCCCGGGAAAGACGAAGGCGTGAACCCGCGGCTCGTCGCCGCCGGTGGTGGGGTGATCGGTCTGATCAGTCATCAACAGTCGTTCAACTTGGGTTCCGGGGAGTATAGCCGAGCATGTGTCGATCTCCGGCAGGTCAGGCGGCGGCGAAGCGCTGCACGACCTCGTACAGCACCGGCAGCCCGAAGCGCAGGCCGCTGACCGGGATCCGCTCGTCGTTCGCGTGGAACAGCGACAGGAACGGCATGTCCGCCTCGAGGCGCAGCGGGGCGAAGCCGTAGGTCGGGATGCCGAGCAGGGCGAGCGCCTTCGCATCGGTCCCAGGCGTGATCATCATCGGCAGCGGCGTCGCGTCCGGGTCGGCTCGCCGCAGGGCCGCGTCCATGAGCCCCACGATCTCGGCGTCCGCCGGCCACTCGACGGCTGGCATGGTCATGACCGATTCGACCGTCACCCCGTCCCCCGCAACCGCCCGGAGCTCGGCCAGGAACGCGGCCTGATCCGTGCCGGGCAGCGTGCGGACGTCGACCTCTGCCTCACCACGCCCCGGCACCACGTTCATCTTTGTGCCGACATGGATCACGTTCGGAGTGACCGTGTCGCGCAGCATCGCGTCCAGCGAGCGCCGCAGCACGGGGTCGTCGACCGCGGCGGCCAGCGCGTCGCGCGCTTCCACGTCCGCGCCGCGCTCGGCAAGCGCGGCCACCTCGCCCAACCCGAGCCCCTCGAAGAAGCCTCGGACGACGGGGATGAGCCGCGGCGGACGCCGCCCGCGGGCCAGGCGACTGACGGCCTCCGCCAGCTTGATCGCCGCGTTGTCCGGTGACGGCATGGAGCCGTGGCTCGGTGTGCCGCTGGCCCGCAGCAGGGTCCAGATGATTCCCTTCTCGGCGACCTGGATGGCGTAGGCTCGTCGCCC
>JBKOZM010000073.1:0-22051 GCA_046725855.1 Chloroflexota bacterium
CGAGATCGGCCACGATCAGATGGTGACCAAGACCGGCATGATGCTGGGACTGGGCGAGACGTGGGACGAGGTCGTGGAGGCGATGCGCCTGCTGCGCGAGGCCGACATCGACGTCCTGACCATCGGCCAGTACCTGCGCCCCAGCCGGCAGCACCTGCCGTTGCATCGTTACTACACGCCCGCCGAGTTCACGGCGCTGCGCCGGATCGGCCTGGGGATGGGCTTCAAGCACGTGCAGTCCGGGCCGCTGGTCCGTTCCAGCTACCACGCCGCGGAGCAGGTGCCCGGTCAGTCCACGGCCGCCGTCTGACGGCTCACCCGATCCCGATGCGCGACATCAGCCAGCCTCCCGCGGCGATTCCAGCGCCGAGCCAGCTGCGGCGCCCGCGTCGCGACGAGCCGTTCGAGCCGGCGAGCAACGCGAGGCCATTACTGCTGGGCCATGGCGGCGTGCTCACCGTCGAGCGGCTCGGGACCGTCCCCTACCGACCGGCGTGGGAGCTCCAGGACGAGCTCGCCCAGCAACGCCGCGAGCGGCGCATCGGCGACCGGCTGCTGCTGCTCGAGCACTTCCCGGTCTACACCATCGGCCGCGGCGGCGACGAGCGCAACCTGCTGGCCTCGCCCGAACGCCTTCGCGAGCTGGGCGCCGAGTTCATCCGCATCGACCGTGGCGGCGACATCACGTATCACGGCCCCGGCCAGCTGGTGGCCTACCCGATCGTCGAGCTGCGCGATCCGCTCGACCTGCGCCGCTACGTGCGGACGCTGGAGGCCGCCATCATCGCCACCGCCGCCGCGTTCGGGGTCGAGGCGCACCGGTCCGAGGGCCTGACCGGCGTGTGGGTGGACGGCGCGCGCAAGCTGGCCGCCATCGGCGTGCGCGTCAAGCGCGGGGTGACGACCCACGGGCTGGCGCTGAACGTGAACACCGACCTGCGCTGGTTCACCGAGATGGTTCCGTGTGGCATCGCCGACAAGGATGTCACCAGCCTGGCGCGGGAGCTGGGGCGGCCGATCGAGATGGCCGATGTCGAAGACCGATTGGCCGAGTCGCTGGCGCGGGCCTTCGGCCTCACGGTTGGCTTCGGTCAGCCCGGCGTGGTCGGCCCCGGCGGCGCCGCCGAGCAGTGAGCGACGAACCCGCATCGGTCGACCGCGCCACGAGCGAGCATCCCCATACCGCGCGGCTGGAGGTGGGCGAGTTCGGTCCGTGGGAGACGAACGCCTACCTCGTGTGGGACGGCCGCTCCCCGGACGCCCTGGTGGTCGATCCGGGCATGGGCGCGGCCGAGCCGCTGGTGCAGCGCGTTGCGGCCAACGCCCTGCGGCTGCACCTCGTCGCCAACTCGCATGGCCACGTGGACCACATCTTCGACAACGCCGCCATCGTTCGCGCCAGCGGGGCGGACCTTGCCATTCATCCGGATGACGCGTATCGGCTCGATGGGCGCAACAGCTACGGCTTCGCGGTCGAGGCCAGCCAGGCGACGCGAGACCTGCACGAAGGCGATCAGCTGCGCATCGGCGACCTGACCTTCGACGTCCTGCACACGCCCGGCCACACCGAGGGCTCGGTCTGCCTGTACGAGGAGCGGGCCGGGATGCTCCTGGCGGGCGACGTCCTCTTCGCCGGCTCCTACGGGCGGACCGATCTGCCCGGTGGCGACGACGAGCTCATGGTGGCCAGCCTGACGCGCCTGGTTCGCGACCTCCCCGATGCGGTCCGCGTCCTGCCGGGCCACGGCCCGGAGACCACGATCGGTCGCGAGCGGCCCTGGCTGGAACGCGTCGCTCGCGCGGGGAGACTCCTCATCCCCGGCTGACGCGCGGTCCGCACGCCCTACAACTGCTGGTGGTAGGGCCAGCGTCGTATCGTGTCCCTGACGATCAGATGAGGGACAGAGATGGCGAAGCTGCGGATCACCAGGCTCGGGCATGGCGGCATCCTGTATCGGTCTCCTGAGGACAAATGGCTCTGGGTGGACCGATGGACCGGCGCCCCCACCTACGCCGACGCCTATCGGACCGCCGAGCGGGTCGACGTGGTGGCGCCGACCCACGGGCACTTCGATCATGTCGGCGACGACGCGGCTGACGTCGTGGAGCTGGCCAAGGTTGGGGGCACGGTCGTCGGCTCCCACGAGATGAGCCTCTACCTGGCGGAGAAGGGAGTCGAGGCGGTCGGCATGAACAAGGGCGGCACCTTCGAGGCGGCCGGCATCAAGCTGACCATGGTCCATGCCGAGCACAGCGGGGCGGTCACCCAGACCGGCGGCGGCGCGACCACCCGGGAAGTCGGCTGCTGGGGCTGGCTGCTCGAGTTCGAGGATGGCACGCGCGTCTACCACACCGGTGACACGGACCTGTTCGGCGACATGGCGCTGGTGAAGGACCGATGGGCGCCGAGCATCGCCGTCCTGCCGATCGGCGGGCACTTCACCATGGGGCCGGACGATGCCGCGCGAGCCGTGTCGCTGATCGGCGCGCGAACCGTCATCCCGGTCCATTACGCCACCTTCCCGATCCTGGCTGGCACCCCCGCCCAGCTCCAGGCGGCGACCAGCGCGCAGGTGGTCGAGCTCCAGCCGGGCGAGACATGGGAGGCGTGAGGGCCTAGGGCGCCTCGAGCACGAACTCGGCGACGATGTGCGCCACCAGCATGCCGCCGGCGCAGAGCGCGACGAGCGCGATCACGAGGTTGAGGAGCCTCGGACGGAAGGCGAGCGTGAGCCGCAGCTCCCCGTCGACACGGCCCAGGCTGGCGCCGAACAGCGGGGCCGCGGCGATCAGGAACGCCAGGAATGGCGCCGCCAGCAGCCAAAGGTCGACGATCCGCGGCAGGTCGTCGAGGGCCTTCATGAGTGGGTCAATCCTCGCCGCGAGCGCCGGCAGACCGACCTGGTAGGCGAGGTACGAGGCGGCCACGATCAGGATGGTCGGCGCCGCCAGCACCAGCGCCAGGATCGCGAGCGCGGTGGGATGGCGCTGGAGTGGTTGGGTCGTCATTGGAGGACCTCCGGCGGTCTGCAGCGAGGAGCCGAGACGGTCGGTCGCAGCCTTGAGGTGCGCGTGGCCGGCGCCACGGACCAGGTCAATCGCGATCCCTGGCCTCGACGGCAGCTCGTCGAGCAGATCGGCCATCTCGGCGCCGTATCGAGCGCGCCAGGCGGGCGGGTAGAGGCGCAGCAGCCACTTCATCGGGCCGCTACCCGCTGGAGCCCGACTTCGAGCGCCGCCGACAGGCCGCCGAGCCTGGAACGCAGGGCGGCCAGGCCGGCATCGGTCAGGCGGTAGGGCCGGCGTCGCCCGTCGGCTGCCATCGCCCGGATCAGGCCGTCCTGCTCCAGGCGTGCCAGCGCGCCATAGAGCGTGCCAGGGCCGAGCCGTATGCCGGCGAAGGACGCCACGTCCAGGAACATGGCGTGACCGTGCTTCGGTCCTCCGGCCAGGCTGATGAGCAGCAACAGGCCGGGGTCGGAGGTGGGCGAGCGGCTCGGCATGTGGGCCTCAGCTACGTGTGGCGATACTACGTGGTGCGTAGTATAGCCGCGAACCGGCGCCCGTCAATCGGCCAGGTACGACAGGTCGAGTGGACGCGGTGGCACGCCGAAGGCGCGCTCGAAGGCGTCGAGATCGGTGTAGTTCGGGCGTCCCAGACTCGCGATCTGGTCGTGGCTGACCGGGAACGCAGGCAAGACGCGATCGGTCAGGGCGGTGATCGCGCTCAGGACGGGGACAGGCATGCCGACCTTGAGCCGCCGCTTGCCGGTAGCGGCCATGACGGTATCCACGATCTGGCGGTACGTCAGGTAGGCCGGCCCGCCCAGCTCATAGACCGATCCGGCACGAGCTCGATCCGTGAGCGAGGCCTCGAGCGCAATCGCCAGGTCGTCCACGGAGAGGGGCTGGAACCGGGTCTTGCCGTCACCTGGGATCGCCACCACTCCCGGCGACCACCACGTCAGGGTGATCTTGATCAGGTTGAAGAACCCATCCCCGGTCCCGAAGAGCAGCGACGGCCGCAACACGACCCAGTCGAGGCCGCTCTCGCGCACGAGGAGCTCGCCGCGCCACTTCGACGACAGGTAGCGGAGGGCCGGGTCGTCGGTGACGCCCAGGACGCTGACGTGGACGATCCGCTGCACCCCGGCCGCTCGCGCCGCCGCGAGGACCCGCTCGACCCCGCCGACGTTCACCGCCTCGAAGGTGCGGCCACCCACCTCACGCGGGATCGCGACCAGGTGCAGCACCGCATCAACCCCGGTCAGCGCTGCCCCCAGCCCCGCCCCGGTCTCGACGTCGGCGCTCAGCGGCTGCACGTCCGTGCTCCATCCCGGCCGGCGCCGCGCGTGGCGCGAGACGGCCCGCACGGTGTGCCCCCGTTCGACCAGGTGCGGCACCACGTGGCTGCCCACGAAGCCGCTGGCGCCGACGACTGCCACCTTCACCGCTTGATCCTGCGGCCAAAACGTGCTACTGTCAAGGCGCAGGTTACTGCGTCGCGCGGCATCGGTAGAATCGGGTCATGCCCCCTAGCCCTTCCGAGGTCCTCGTCCACGCCCGCAACCTGACGAAGCGGTTCGGAACGTTCACCGCCGTCGACGCCGTCGACTTCGACGTGCAGACCGGCGAGGCGTTCGGCTTCCTCGGTCCCAACGGCGCCGGCAAGACGAGCACCATGAAGATGATCGCCTGCTCATCGCCGATCAGCGATGGCGAGCTGACGGTGATCGGTATGGATCCCCGCTCGCAGGCGCCGCAGATCAAGGCGCACCTTGGAGTGGTGCCCCAGACCGACAACCTGGATGCCGAGCTCACCGTCCGCGAGAACCTGGAGATGTACGCCCGCTACTTCGACATTGCCAACGAGGTGGCCAGGCGACGGACCGATGAGCTCCTGGAGTTCGTCCAACTGTCGGAGCGGGCCGACGACCAGGTCGACCCGTTGTCGGGCGGCATGAAGCGGCGGCTGACGATCGCCCGTGCGCTGATCAACGAGCCGGATCTGATCATCCTGGACGAGCCGACCACCGGCCTCGATCCGCAGGCCCGCCACCTGCTGTGGGAGCGGCTCTACCGCCTCAAGCAGCGTGGGGCGACGCTGATCATCACGACGCACTACATGGACGAGGCGGAGCAGCTCTGCGACCGCCTGGTGGTGATGGACAAGGCCAAGATCGTGGCCGAGGGCACGCCGCGCGAGCTCATCGATCGCTACAGCACTCGCGAGGTGCTGGAGCTGCGCTTCCCGGATGGGGTTCGACCCGGCCTGGACGGGCGGCTGGACGGCCTGGCGGAGCGGCTCGAGGAGCTGCCGGACCGAGTGCTGCTCTACACGTCGGACGGCGAGGGCACCCTGGAGGCCATCCACGCGCGCCAGATCCAGGTCGACAGCGCGCTCGTCCGGCGAGCGACGCTCGAGGACGTCTTCCTGCGCCTCACCGGGCGCTCGTTGGTGGAATAGCGCGCGTGACGATCGCCACCCGCGTCCTGCAGCGCAATCTGCTGGTCTATCGCCGGACCTGGCGCGGCAGCCTGTTCGGATCCTTCATGACCCCGCTGCTGTACCTGACCGCCCTGGGCATCGGCCTCGGCTCGCTCATCAAGGCCGGTGGCACGACCTCGCTGGGCGGCTACGACTACCTGCACTTCCTCGGCCCTGGGATCCTCGCCGCCAGCTGCATGCAGTCGGCCGTCTTCGAGTCGACCTTCCCGGTCATGGGCAAGATCATGTGGCGTCGCAACTACGAGGCGATGCTAGCCACGCCGCTGGAGGTCCGCCACCTGCTCGTCGGTGAGCTGCTGTGGATCGGCTTCCGGGTGCTGACCATCTCCAGCGTGTTCCTGGTGATCCTCACGCTGTTCGGCATCCCGCGCGGGCCGCTGGCGCTGCTGGCCGTACCGGCCGCGATCCTGACCGGTCTCGCCTTCTCGGCGGCGGTCATCGGCTTTGCCGCCACCCAGCGCAACGACGCGGGCTTCTCCTGGATGTTCCGCTTCATCATCAACCCGCTGTTCCTGTTCAGCGGCACGTTCTTCCCCGTCGCGCAGCTGCCGGAGCCGGTCCAGTGGGTGGCGGCCGCCACCCCGCTGTATCACGGCGTGGCCCTGGTGCGCGGGGCGATCCTGTACGACGCCGCCAGCCTGGCGGCCTGGCCGCTGCACGTCGGGTACCTGCTCGCCTTCTTCGGCGTGGCGGCGGTCGTGGCGCATGCGCTGCTGCGGCGGCGGCTGGTGAGCTAGGCGCCTGATGGCCGTCGTCGCGCGCCGCGCGCCCGCCCCCTCGCCGCTTGCCGGCGGCATCCGCTCGATCCTGCGCTCGCGGCGGCTGGTGGAGCGCAACCTGCTCGTCTACCGCCACACCTGGATCATCATCGTCTCCGGCTTCTTCGAGCCGCTCTTCTACCTGCTCGGCATCGGCTTCGGGCTCGGCACGCTCCTCAAAGGGGTGGAGCTGGCGGATGGACGCATGATCACCTACGCCCAGTTCGTGGCGCCCGCCCTGCTGGCCCAGTCGAGCATGAACGGGGCGATCGCGGAGACGATTTTCAACGTCTTCTTCAAGCTCAATTTTTCGCACACCTACGACGCCATCCTGGCCACGCCGCTCGGCATCCGCGAGATCGCCATCGGCGAGCTGATCTGGTCGCTGATCCGCGGCACGCTGTACTGCATCGCCTTCCTGGGCGTGATGGTGGCGATGGGACTCGTCCTCTCGCCCTGGGCGATCCTGATCGTGCCCACCACCCTGCTGCTGGGCGCGGCGTTCAGCGCGGCGGGTCTGGCGACGAGCGTCTTCCTGCGCACCGTGCAGGACTTCGACCTGCCCTTCGGGCTGGTGGTGATGCCGATGTTCCTGTTCTCGGGCACGTTCTTCCCGATCGAGGTCTATCCGGTCCCCGTCCAGTGGCTCATGGAGCTTACCCCGCTCTACCACGGGGTGGTCCTGGTGCGCAGCCTGAGCGTCGGTGCCATCGAGCCGCGCCTGTTGTGGGACCTGGCCTACCTGGTAGCCTTCTGCGCCATCGGCCTGACCATCTGCATGCGCCAGATGGAGCGCAAGCTCGTCAAGTAGGCCGATCCGCCCCTCCGGCTCGGCCCAGCAGCAGCGGCAGGGCACCGCGCACGTAGTCGATCCCGGAGGCGACCGACAGGGCGGTGGCCACCACCATCACCCCGGCACCCGCCACGCGCAGCGCGTCTCCCAGGCCCGATTCGGCCAGCGGCCCGCCTGTGGCGGCGTCGAAGGCGAGCAGCAGCAGGGCGATGCCGAGGATGGTCGCGAACGTCTTGGCCTTGCCGAGGCGCCGCGCCGCGATGACGACGTCGGCGCTGGCCGCCACCTGTCGAACTCCCTGCACCACCAGCTCGCGGATCAGCAGCAGGGCCACGATCCAGGTTGGCAGCAGCCCGACCTCGACCATGCCGATCAGCACGCCGGCGACGAGGACCTTGTCCGCGGTCAGATCCATGAAGATCCCCAGTGGGCTGACCTCGCCGCGGGCGCGCGCGATCCGGCCGTCGAGGACGTCGGTGGTGGCGGCCGCTACGAAGACGGCGCAGGCCAGCAGGCCGGCGCCCGGGAATGGCAGCAGCAGCAGGATCACGACCACCGGCGTGGCGACGATGCGCGCGATGCCGAGCAGGTTCGGCAGCGAGGTGAGGCGCACCCGCGACTCAGCCCGGGCCATTGCCCGCCACCGGTTCTCGCTCCCCGATCCGCCGCTCGGTGCCGGCCCGCAGCCGCTCGATGTTGTCGCGATGCGCGAACCAGACCAGGGCGCCGGCCGCCAGCGCGTAGCCGACCGCCGCGCTCGATCCGAGACCAGCGGCGGCAAGGCCTGCGGTCACGCCAACCGCCACGGCAGCTGCGGTCAACGACCCGAGCGAGACGTAGCGGGTGCGCCAGACGATGGCGGCCACGATGGGCGCCACGATCGCCAGCGTCAGTGGCGAGAGGGCCAGCAGCCCGCCCGCGGCGGTGGCCACGCCGCGCCCGCCGCTGAAGCCGATGAAGGCCGACCAGTTGTGGCCGACCACCGCCGCCACGCCGGCCGCCGCGGCGACCCATTCCGGCGAGCCCGGCGGCCCGGCCGCGTACAGCGCGCGGGCCAGCAGCACCGCCAGGAGGCCCTTGGCGAGGTCAAGAGCAAAGACCACCATCGCCCAGCGCGCCCCCAGGGTGCGCAGCGCGTTGGTCGCTCCCGTGCGCCGGGATCCATGGCGCCGGATGTCCACGCCGGCCACCAACCGACCGACGATCACACCGACCGGCACGGCGCCGACGAGGTAACCGATGGCGACGAGCAGCGCGGCGCCGACGGGCCCGCTCACTGCGGCGTCAGGACCGGTTGGCGGCGGCGCGGCGCTGAGCGAGCCGGAGGCCGATGGCGAGGAGCCCCCAGGCGAACGCCACGGCCAGGCCGACGTACAGCGCCATCGGCATGCCGTTCGGCCACGAGAGGGAGAAAGCGACCAGGCCGGCGGCCAGCGCCCCGCCGAGCCCCCATGCCAGGAAGATCCCCGTCACGAAGCCGGTGGAACCGCTGCGGCGCTGCTCGCGACGCGCCTTGACGCGCTCCATGCGCGCCTTCTGCGCCGGCGCGACCGGCAGTGCGTAGGGATCGCGGTTCTTGTTCATGCGCTGGTAGGCGCGTCGCTCGGCTCGTGACATCGGCTGGAGAGTGTAATCCGTTCAGTCGTGCTCGCGAAGCGGGGGGCGCCGGACGCCGGAGGAGCCCATCGGACTATGCACGTCCTCGACCTTGAGCTGAACCGGATCGATGCCAAACAGGGCGGTCAGCATCCAGTCGAGCGCGACGCGCACCTTACGGTTGAAGCCGGGCACCCGGCTCCAGTAGTAGCCGCGCCACAGGAACCAGGCGATCCAGCCTCGCACGCTGATGCCGAAGATCTCCCCGACGCCGGTGTGGTGCCCGATCGACGCCAGCGTCCCGAGCGGGCGGTACCGGAAGGGGGCCGGCTCCTTGCCGTCGATGCGCGCCAGGATGTTGCGCGCCAGCTGGCGCGCCTCGCGGACCGCGTTCTGGGCGGTGGGTGCGTAGGGTCGAGCGTCCGGATCGTTGACGTCAGGAATGGCGGCGCAGTCGCCGATGGCGAAGACCCCGGCGCGGCTGGTCTCCATGGTCGGCTTCGTCACGGCACGGCCCGACTTGTCGACCTCGACGCCGGAGCTGGCCACGACCGGCGCCGGACGCACGCCGCCGGTCCACACCACCGTGCGCGTGGGGATCGTCCGAGCCGCCTCTCCCTCCCCAATCACGACGGCGTCGTCGCGCACCTCGCGCAACGGGGTGCCGAGCAGGATCTGGTAGCCGTGCTCCGCCAGGCGCTTCCGGGCGTACTCGCCCATGCCCGGCGTCATCTCCGGCAGGACCACGTTGCGCAGCTCCACGAGGTAGTGCGAAATCTCGGCCTGGTCGACGTTGGGGTAGTAGCGCTTGCGCACGCGCCGGATGAAGTCCTCGATCTCGCCGGCGGTCTCGACGCCGCTGGACCCTGCCCCTCCGACGACGAAGGTGAGTTGCGCCCTGCGCGTGGCGGCGTCCTCCTCGAGATCGGCACGCTCGAGGCTTTCGATGATCCGGTTTCGGAGGCTGAAGGCGTCGGCCAGCGTCTTCATGCCCATCGCGTGCTCGTCGATGCCAGGGATCCCGAACGTGTGCGTCAGGCCGCCGAGCGCCAGCACCAGGGTGTCGTACGCCAGCCGATGGAGCTCACCGTCCCCGCCCAGCACCGTAACCGCCTGGCCGTCGAGGTCGATCGCCTCCACCTCGGCGGTGATACACCACGTGCTCCGCCGGCGGACCAGGCCGCGCAGCGGGCTGACCACGTGGCGCGGCTCCAGCACGCCGGAGCAGACCTCCGGCAGAAGCGGCGTGAAGAGCATGAAGTTGTCGCGGCTGACGAGCCAGACCTCGACGTCGGTCCGGCGACCCAGGTGCCGCTCCAGGGCCTGCACCGTCATCACCCCGCCGAACCCGCCGCCCAGCACCAGCACCCGATGCGGCACCGTGGTCCTCATTTCTCAATGGTGCCACCGCGGCGCTAGCACCCAGGGTGCTGCAACACACTGATATCTGCGTAATCGGGTCGGCGGTAGGCACTCCGAGTACTGCGACAGTACGATCTGTCGCGAACCGGGTCGCATACAGCACCCGGTGTTCAGAGGACCGGAATCGTGTGATCGCCGCCCTCCGCATCGTGCGCTCTCGCCCAGTGTTGTCATTTGCTCACGTGCTTGACGCTTGCCTAACGTCAAGGCTGGCGCCTGGTGACAGATCGGGCCTCACATACGTATGACGCGAGTGAGCCGACGCATCTGCAGTTCAACGGAGGGACGATGAGAACGACGCGAAGCTCGGCACTGCTCGCGGTCATCGCGCTCGTCGCCGGTTGCGCCGCGCCGAGCCTCAGCCCGTCGCCGACGCCAACCGCGCTCCCCACGCCCGCCGCCGCGGTGCCGGAGGTGATCGCAGTGCGGCTGGCGCGGCTGAGCGGAATCGGTCCGGCTCTGCCCGCCCTGACGATCTACGACGGTGGCCGGGTGCTGACCATGAACGACCAAAACGAGCTCCTCCAGCGTGAGCTGACGCCGGCCGGCGTCGACCTCGTCAAGGCCGCCATGCTGGAGACGGGCCTGTTCGAGCACAGCGCCGACTACCCGATCGAGATACGCGAGGGGGTCGAGCCGCCCGGCATCGAGGTCCCATTCGACCGATTCACGTTGGCGACCGAGAACGGAACGATCCGGGTCGGCAGCGTGCCGTTCGACGATCCGACGTGGATGGTGCCCTCGCCCGAGCGTGTCCTTCTGATCGCGCTCGCCGACCGGCTGGTCGACCTCACGTGGCTTCCGAGCGATGCCTGGGTCAGCGACGACCCGGTGCCGTACGAACCACGGGCGCACTTGTTGCTCGGCGGCGACCTGCCGATCAGTCAGGAGCTGGATCCGGCTGGGCCCGACATGGGATCGGTCATCTGGTCGCTGCCCGGTGGCCCCGAGGGGTTCGGCGCTCCCTTCGTGTCGGCCGACGGCACCGAAAGCTTCGTTGACCGCTGCCTCGTGATCGGTCCCGAGGCGTTTGCCGCATTGAGGAGGGCCTTGGCCGATGCCGGCGTGGACTGGTCGGGGTCGGCCAGTGCGCTCTTCGGCGGTGCCAGCGTTCCCTGGCGCAGCCGTGGCATCCAGGTCGAGCTGAGCGCGCGGCCGCTGCTTCCGGAGGAGTCGCTCAGCTGTGCGGGCAAGAGCAGCATCCCGAACATGGATCTGTAGGCGTCCGCATCGGTCTGTACCATGTGCACGCCATGCAGGATCGCCCGATCCACGAGATCTTCGACCAGTTCAAACAGCAGCTGCCGGACATCGACCCCGCCGAGACCCAGGAATGGATCGACTCGCTGGACGCGGTGGTCGACGGCTCGGGGACTGATCGCGCCCGCTTCCTGATCTACAAGCTCCTGAAGCGCGCGCGCCAGCTGCAGGTCGGACTGCCGCCGCTGACCCAGACCCGCTACATCAACACCATCTCGCCGGAGCAGGAGCCCAACTTCCCCGGCGACGAGACGATGGAGCTGCGCATCCGGCGCATGATCCGCTGGAACGCCCTGGCCATGGTGCTGCGCGCCAACACCCAGTTCGAGGGCATCGGCGGGCACCTCTCAACCTACGCCAGCGCGGCGACGCTGTACGAGGTGGGCTTCAACCACTTCTTCCGTGGCCGGGATGACGGTGGCTCCGGCGACCAGATCTTCTACCAGGGCCACGCCGCCCCCGGCATCTACGCGCGGGCCTTCCTGGAGGGGCGGCTGAGCGAGGAGCAGCTGGACCACTTCCGCCGCGAGGCGCTCTGGCCGGACGGGCTGTCATCGTACCCGCATCCGCGCCTGATGCCCGACTTCTGGCAGTTCCCGACCGTCAGCATGGGCCTGGGACCGCTGACGGCCATCTACCAGGCCCGCTTCAACCGCTACCTGGCGGCGCGCGGCATCGCCGACACGTCGGGGAGCCGGGTGTGGGCCTTCCCCGGCGACGGCGAGATGGACGAGCCGGAGGCGCTGGGCGCGCTGAGCCTGGCGGCGCGCGAGGGGCTCGACAACCTGACCTTCGTCGTCAACTGCAACCTGCAGCGGCTGGACGGCCCGGTGCGCGGCAACGGCAAGATCATCCAGGAGCTGGAGTCGGTGTTCCGCGGCGCCGGCTGGCACGTCATCAAGGTCATCTGGGCGCGCGAGTGGGACGACCTGCTGGCGCGCGACACCGACGGCGTGCTGCTCACCAAGATGAACGAGACGCTGGATGGGGACTTCCAGAAGCTCTCCGTGGCCGATGGCGCCTACATCCGCGAGCACTTCTTCGGGCCCGACCCGCGACTCAAGGCCCTGGTCGAGCACCTCTCGGACGACGACCTGACCAAGCTGCGGCGTGGCGGGCACGACTACCGCAAGGTGTACGCCGCCTACCGGGCCGCGGTCGCGCATACCGGCGCCCCGGTCGTGATCCTGGCCAAGACGGTCAAGGGCTGGACGCTCGGCCCGGGCATCGAGGGACGCAACGTCACCCACCAGGCCAAGAAGCTGACCCAGGACGAGCTGAGGATCTTCCGCGACCGGCTCGAGCTGCCGATTCCGGACGAGAAGCTCAAGGAGGCGCCCTACTACCACCCCGGTCCGGACGCCCCCGAGATCCAGTACATGCTCGACCGACGCCGGCAGCTGGGCGGCTTCGTGCCCCGGCGCATCGTGCCCGGCGTGGCGCTGCCCAACGCCGCGGACGCCGCCTACGACGAGCTGTTCGCCGGCTCGGAGCGGCCGGCCAGCACGACCATGGCGTTCAGCCGCCTGGTCCGGAACCTGACCCGCGACCCGGAGATCGGGCGGCGGATCGTGCCGATCATCCCCGACGAGGCGCGCACCTTCGGCATGGACCCGCTCTTCAAGGAGATCGGCATCTACAACCCGCTCGGTCAGCGCTACACCGCCGTCGACAAGGAGCTGCTGCTGTCGTACCTCGAGAAGACCGACGGCCAGATCCTGGAGGAGGGCATCACCGAGGCCGGCGCCATGGCCGATTTCACGGCGGCGGGCACCAGCTACGCCACGCATGGCCAGCCGATGATCCCGTTCTACATCTTCTACTCGATGTTCGGCTTCCAGCGGACCGGCGACCAGATCTGGGCCTTTGGCGACAGCCGCGGGCGCGGCTTCCTGATGGGCGCCACCGCCGGCCGCACCACGCTGACCGGCGAGGGGCTCCAGCACGACGACGGCCACAGCCACGTCCTGGCCTCCACCCTGCCGAACGTGCTGGCCTACGACCCGGCGGTGGCCTACGAGCTGGCCATCATCGTGCGCGACGGCATTCGGCGCATGTACGGCGAGCCGCAGGAGGACGTCTTCTACTACGTCACCCTCTACAACGAGAACTGGGCCATGCCGCCCAAGCCCGACGGCGTAGAGGAGGGCGTCCTGCGCGGCCTGTATCGCTTCCGGCCCGCGGAGGCAGGCTCACGCCGGGTCCAGCTGCTGGGCTCGGGCTCGATCCTGCACCAGGCCGTGCGGGCCCAGGCGCTCCTGGCAGAGCGCTATGACGTGGCCGCCGACGTCTGGAGCGTCCCGTCCTTCCAGCAGCTGCGGAACGAGGCCCTGGAGGCGGAGCGCTGGAACCGGCTGCACCCCGACGCCGAGCCACGCGTCCCGTACGTGGTCCAGCAGCTGGGCGCGGCGGAGGGACCGATCGTGGCGGCCACCGACTACCTCAAGGCGGTGCCCCACATGATCGCGCCCTGGGTCGACCGGCCCTTCACCGCGCTTGGCACCGATGGCTTTGGTCGCAGCGACACGCGCGAGGCGCTCCGGATCCACTTCGAGGTCAGCCCAGAGCAGATCGCCTATGCCGCGCTCCACGGCCTGTGCCTCATCGACCAGGGCAGTCGCGACGAGCTGCTGCGCGCGATCGGCGAGCTGGGGATCGATCCGGAGCGGGCCGACCCGCTCCACGCCTGACCCGTCTGCGGGCCGCTAACGACCCGCCAGTGGCCTCGGCCGCCCGAGCGGTGCGCCGCAGGCGGCGCAGTAGCGATGATCGAAATCGGCCAATGCGAAGCAGATCGAGCAACGTGGCCTGAACGCATCCAGCAATGCGCGGAGGACCGCGAGGAGCGTTTGTCCGGTCGTCGCCAGAACGGAACCTACCGAGCTCGACGGCCGAAATGCGGAGACGGCGGCTGAAGCCGGCGGGGTGCCAGCCACCGGAGTTCGGTCAGGGCGCGCGACAAGCCTGGTGACGCGTCGCTCGCGGCGCGTCGCCTCGTCCGCCAGGAAGCGGACGCGGGCCCGGTCGTAGGCGGCGCGCGCGTGCGGGTCGATAAGCAGGCCGCGCACCGCGTTCACGACCTGCATCTCCTGGGTGGCGTACGGCGATCGGTTGCGGTCCGGGTGGAAGGCGCGGGCCAGCCGGCGCACGGCGGCGGTGATCTCGCCGGGATCTGCCCAGGGCTCGACCTGCAGCAGACGGTAGACGTCACGCTCGGGGGAGTACGGGAAGAGCTGCGGCTGCATCGGTCGCGGCGATGGTAGCGAAGTGCGAATGGCGGTGCACGCGAACACCGCACGAGTCCAATGCATCATCGGCTTTGCTTGTTTAGCAACCATCAAGACGATTTTGTGAGGTTGCTATTGACAATGCCATGGCCGTGTCCTAGGGTAGCAATATCACAATACGTAATCGGAATGCATGATTCCCATAAGTCAAGGAGGTAACGCAAATGTTGGACCCTCGTCACGTTGCACTGCTGGCGACCGAGGCCGCTGGCCGTCCCACCCACAAGCCGTCGTGGGCGCCGAATGACGGCGTCAAGCGCGTCTACCGCATCACCCCTGAGCGGCCCACCGGTCGCGACGCGTGGCGCAACCAGCCATGACGCGCGACGTCATCTCGACCTGCCCGGTCTGCGAGGGTGAGCTGCTCATCACTCGCCTGCACTGCCGCAGCTGCGGCACTGCCTTGGAGGGCGAGTTCGGCGTCGGCCGCTTCGGTCGACTGAGCCGCGAGCAGCTCTCCCTGCTGGAGAGCTTCCTCCGATCTCGCGGGAACCTCAAGGAAATGGAGCGCGAGCTCGGGATCTCCTACCCCACCGTCCGCGGGCGGGTCGACGCGCTCGTTCGCGCGCTTGGCTTGGCCGATGGCGACGCGGAGCCGATCGAGGACGAGCCGCTCGTCGAGGCCGCAGCCGAGACCGATGTGGCAGCCCAGCGTCGCACCATCCTCGAGCGATTGGCCAGCCGCGAGCTGACCGCCGACGAGGCCGCCACCGCTCTGCGCGAGCTCGGGGGTGCATGAGCATGGCCACCTTCGTCCGCACGCAATCGATCAGCCACCGCATCGGCGAACACGGCCGCCTGACGTTGAAGGTGAGGTCCGGTGACGTGCGCCTCAAGGCAGGGGCCGGCGACGAGGCCAGCGTCCAGGTGACCTTCGAGATCCGCGCCTCGAGCGACCAGGAGGCGGACCAGGCCTTCGAGGAGCTGAAGCTGCGGGTCGACGCCGGCGCCGGTCACCTGAGCGTCGAGGAGCGCGATGAGGCAGCGGGCCTGGGCTCCGCGCTGGCGCGCCTCCTCGGCGGGCGTGGCCGCGTTGGGCTGTCCGTCGAGGCGCAGCTGCCGCGCGCGGCCGAGCTGCGGCTGGAGGGCGTCGCTGCCGACGTCCAGGCCGAGGGCCTGCGCGGAGACCAGCGCTATGCCACCGTATCGGGCGACCTGTACCTGACCGATCTCGGCGGCGCGGTCCGCGTCAACAGCGTTTCGGGCGACGTGACGATGCGCGCCAACGAGCCGCTCGACCTGCGGGTTGAGGCGGTGTCCGGCGACCTGAGCGCCATCGCGCCCCGCCTCGAAACCCTGCGCGCAACGTCTGTTTCCGGGGATATCGAGGTCGAGGGCGCGCTCGGGACCGGCGAGCATCGGGTCGAGACGGTCAGTGGCGACCTGACGGTGGGCCTGGTGGGCGGCGCCTCGTTCCAGGTGCGCGGCCTGTCAACGGACATCCACAGTGACCTCGACCACCGCATCGAGGGCCACCGGGATCGGCGCCGGGTCGTGGTCGGTGGCGGTGGGCCGGAGCTCGCCTTCAGCTCGATGTCCGGCGATCTCGACATCCGCCGCCCGCGACGCGTCGATGCCTCCACGCTTGAGGTGAGCGAGGCACACTCCCGCCCGGCTCCCTCCCCCGCCCCGTCGCCCGACGAGCAGATGGCCATCCTGCGAGCGCTGGAGGCCGGCGAGATCGACGTGGAGCAAGCCACGCGCCGCCTGCGAGGCGAAACCGATGCCTGACGAGCTGGCGACGGTCCTCCGCTTGGTGGCCGAGGGCAAGCTCTCGCCGGACGAGGCCGCGCCGATCATCGAGGCGCTGAGCGCGCGGCGGCAGCCCATCGGTGCCCGTCCCGAGCCGCCCCCGCCCCCCGCACCGCCGCTTCCGCCCGGCGCCCGTAGCCGGCGCATTCGGATCCAGGTCAAGGAGCGCGGCCGGCGGGTCGTGGACGTGCGCGTGCCGTTGACCTTTGCCGCAGCCGCGGCGCGCATGGTGCCCGGCATCCCCGACACCTACGCCACGCTCATCGAGCAGGCGGTCGAGAGCGACTCGATGGGCCCCATCGTCGACGCCGAGGACGAGAACGGCGACGGCGTGCTGATCACGATGGAGTAAGCCGTGGAACCGACGATTGCCACCGGCCGGCGGGATGGTGATCGCAGCAGCGCTGGCCGGCGTCTTCGCCGGAGTCCCGTCCCACATGACCGATGAGGGTGCCGGCCAGCACTGACGGCGGCGAGGGTGCTTCAATAGCCGGCGCATGACCAACCGCCCACAGAACCGACCCGGCGACGAGGCAGGCCGGGTGGACCCCCATCTGGAGATTCGAGAGAAGCGCCGCGGAAAGCGGCTGGGCGACGCCTACGTCCGGATCGTACGGCCCTTCGAGGACGAGTTCGAGCGTGGCGACGAGGGGCAGCTGATCGCGTCCGAGCGGACGGTCCTGACCCGCACGGGTTGGACCGCCGCGTTGCGCCGGATCCGGACGTTCCTGATCGGCCGACCGATCTCGTCCGTGCACGAGGTGCACGAACGGCTCAGCAAGATGAAGGCGCTGGCCGTCTTCAGCAGCGACAACATCAGCTCGAGCGCCTATGGGCCCGAGGAGATCATGCGGGTCCTGGCACTGGCCGGGGCCGGCGCGCTGAGCCTGACCGTTCCGCTGGCGGGTCTGATCATCGCCATGCTGGCGATCGTGACGATGTCCTATCGACAGACCATCAAGGCCTATCCCATGGGGGCCAGCAGCTACATCGTGGCCAGCGACAACCTGGGTGATCGGGCCGGCATCCTGGCCGCGTCGGCGCTGCTCATCGGGTACGTCGTGACGGTCGCGGTCTCGGTGTCGGCCGGGGTGGCGGCCATGACCTCGATCATCCCGGAGATCTATCCGCAGCGGGTGCTGATCGGCGTGGTGATGGTCGTGCTGCTCATGCTGGGCAACCTGCGTGGCATCCGCGAGTCGGGCTCGATCTTCATGGCCCCGACCTACCTCTACATCGTGGTGATGCTGGGCATCATCGGGATAGGGCTGTGGCAGGCGTTCCTGGGAGCCGGGCTGGCTCCGTTCCAGGCCCCGGCGGGCTGGGAGCAGCTGGACGAGGGCGGCCAGGCGCTGGGCCTGTTCCTGGTGCTGCGCGCGTTCTCGCAGGGCGCCGTCGCGCTCACCGGTGTCGAGGCGATCTCGGACGGCGTGCCGGCCTTCAAACCGCCGGAGTGGCGGAATGCGCGGACCACGCTGACCTGGGCGGCGATCATCTTCGGGATCCTGTTCCTGGGCATCGCCTACCTGGCGGCCACCATCGGGATCGTGCCGGATCCAGACGAGAAACAGACCGTGCTCAGCCTGCTCGTCCGCCAGATCGTCGGCAGCGGACCGATCCTGATCCTGGCCCAGGTCGCCACCGCCCTGCTGCTGGTGCTGGCCGCCAACACGAGCTTCGCCGACTTCCCGCGCCTGTCGTCGTTCCTGGCCCGCGACGGCTTCCTGCCACGCCAGTTCGCCTTCCGCGGTGAGCGGCTGGCCTTCACCACCGGCATCCTGGCCCTGTCGGGCATGGCGATCGTGCTGATGGTCATCTTCAGAGGCAGCGTCAAGGCCCTGATTCCGCTCTATACCCTGGGCGTGTTCGTGGCCTTCACGCTGTCGCAGGCCGGCATGCTGGCGCGCTGGTACCGCCGCCGCGAGCCTGGCTGGCGAGCGGGCCTCGCGATCAATGGCCTGGGCGCGCTGACCACTGCCGTGGTCATGCTGGTGGTCGGATCCAGCAACTTCCTGCAGGGCTCGTGGATGGTGATCGTGTTGGTCCCCATCCTGATGGCCACCCTGTGGGGCATTCGCCGCCACTACCGCACGCTGGACCGCCACCTCAGCCTGGAACGCATCCCCGAAGGCAAGGAGGTTGCCCCCGAGCCGATCGTGATCGTGCCCATCGCCCGGCTGGACCGCCCCGCGCGGCAGGCCATCGCCTTCGCCAACTCGATCAGCCGCAACGCCACCGCCGTCCACATCACCAACGACCCCGACTCAGCGGCCGAGATGCGCGAGCGCTGGCCGGAGTGGGCCGGCACGACCGAGCTGGTGGTGGTGGAATCGCCCTACCGCGCGCTGATCGGTCCCCTGCTCCGCTACCTCGACGCCCTGCAGGCCCAGGCCCCCGGCCGTCCGGTGCTGGTGGTGCTGTCAGAGGTGGTGCCGCGCCACTGGTGGGAGAACCTGCTCCACAACCAGACCAGCCTGCGCCTCAAGCTGCGCCTGTTCGGGCGTCGTAACACGATCGTGGCGGACGTGCCGTACCACCTCGCCGAGGAGTAGCTTCCAGGAATAGCTACGGGACGAACTCGAGGATGTTGATGGCGTAGATGCCGTAGGCGTGCACGGCCACGCCAACGGCGACCGCCGCGATCAGGCTCCACGAGGCGCGCTCGCGGTAGGCCCAGCCCAGCAGCAGGATGAGGATGGGGACCGCGTCGAGCACGAAGCGATAGCCGAACTGGGCGAAGCCCCACGAGCCGTGCATGAGGTCCGGCAGCAGCACCAGGCCCACGCTGAGCCACGCCACCGGCACCAGCGCCCCGCGAGCCCGAGCCGCCCAGAACAGGAACGGCGCCGACAGGGTGACGGCCAGACCGGTCAGATTCGGGCGCAGGAACGGGAAGACGTCGACCCAATCGAAGCTCTGCAGGAAGATGGCGTACAGGTGCCGGGGGATGTACAGCGGCGAGACGATCCCGTATCGGAACCATGGCTCATCGGTCACGATCCCAGTGGCTCCGGACGGGATGCGGCCATAGCCGAAGTCGAAGGGCGACCCGAAGCGGGCGACGTTGTACCACGCGATCAGGATCGCCGGCACGGCCACTCCGGCCAGGAGCAGGAGCTGGGCGCGGGTCGGGCGCCATCGGTCTCCGAAGAACGCCAGCAGCAGGGGCAGCGTGAAGCCAACTGGCAGGCGGGAGCCGGCGGCCAGGCCCAGGCACAGGCCGGCCAGCGCAGGCCACCGGCGACCGATGCCCAGGTGCAGTGCCAGCAGCACGAAGAAGGTGGCCACCACCTGGGCATAGAGGTGCGTCCCGGCCATGCCCGCCACCCACCAGTGGGTGGTGAAAGCGAAGCCGATGGTCAGGATCTGACGTGGTGCCATCGCCACCCCGATGCGGGCCAGCAGCCAGTACACGAGCGCCACGTTGGCGGCGCCCAGGGTCGCGCAGGTCAGGTTGGTCGACAGCTCGTCGGCCCAGCTCCGCTCGCCCATCAGGGCCACGATCGGCGCGATGATCACCGCCGGCACCGGCGGGAACGGGGAGTACTGGCTGCCGGTGCCGTCATTCACCGGGACGAGCTCGAGCCAGGGCCGGTCGACCGAGATCGACAGCCGACCATGGATGAACGCGTCCGCCAGCGGCACGAACGAGTCGCTGCCGGCATCCATCGGTCCGGTGAACCAGTAGGCCGTGAAGGCGAGCAGCGTCAGGACGATGCCGGCCAGGATCTCCGGCTCCGCGAGACGGGCTACGAACTCCTTCAGTCGGGCCACGGCAGGGTCGGCGACTGGCGGCTGGTACTCATCGGTCCGGCGCATGATGACCGATGCGCACGCCGTGGCGTCAGGTCGTGTCAGCGCCCCGACGCAGGCCGAGCGGTGTCATGAACTCGCCGATCGGCTGCCGCACCCACCAGGCCCCCGTCTGACGACGCTCCCTCCAGGTCGTGTAGCGGTAGCGGTACAGGCTGGCCCTGACCGCCGCGGGTGGGCCGTTGGGGAATGGATTCCGTCGCAGGAGGCCAAGCACTGCCCGATCGTTCTCCAGCAGCTTCTGCAGGAAGCGCACGAACCAGGCCTCGCCGTACGCCGGTGATAGGGGCAGGAACCACATCAGCCAGTCCAGCCGCAGGTGATAGGGAGCGACCTGCGGTGGCCGTCGCAGCGGGTCGCCGGGCTTGCCCTTGAACTCGTACTCCCGCCAGCTGGTCGCGGCGGTCGGGTCCGGGTCCTCCGTCCCCTCGACCACCACCTCGTCGCGCGTGCGGGTGATGCTGCCGAAGGCGCCGTAGGTGTTCACCAGGTGCAGCGGGTTGAACGAGAAGTTCATCAACTGCCGGCGGCCAAGCAGGTTGCGCACGGGCCAGTAGCTGAGCACGCCCACCGCCAACGCGAGGCCGATGGTGGTCACTTCGAAGGCCGGCGGCGTCGCCGAGAATGCCGCCTGCTGGATCGGCAGCAGCAGGCCGGGCAGCCCATCCGGCAGGGCGGCGACCAGGATCACGATCGTGACCCAGTTGAGCCAGGCGTAGTTGCCGCTCACCACCAGGTACAGCTGGGTGCCGATCATGTACAGCGCCGCCAGCGCGGCGAAGGGCTGCGGCAGGAAGAGCCCGAAGGGCATGACCAGCTGCGCCACGTGGTTGCCCAGCACCTCGAGCCGGTGCAGCCGTCGGGGGACGTGGTGGAAGTACCAGCTCAACGGGTTCGGCATGGGCTGCGTCTCATGGTGGTACTGCATGCAGGTCAGGTCCCGCCAGCACTGGTCGCCGCGCATCTTGATCAGGCCGGCGCCGAACTCGACCCGGAAGGCGAGCCAGCGAAAGAGGAAGAGCACCAGCGCCGGCGGGGCGATCTGGTCGTTGCCCAGGAAGATGGCCAGGAAGCCTGCCTCCAGCAGCAGCGACTCCCAGCCGAAGGCGTAGAACGTCTGGCCGACGTTTACGATCGACAGGTAGAGGACCCACAGCGCCGCCCAGGTCAGCATGGTGATCGGCAGGGGCGCGGCCTGCGGCAGGCCCAGAACCAGCGCGCCGGCCAGGAGGATTCCGGCCCATGCCACGCCGAGCAGCGCCCGGTCCGAGTAGTGCAGGTGAAACAGGCTCGGGCTGCGGCGGAACGGGGCGTAGCGCAGCAGCTCCGGCACCGGCAGCAGCCCGCGCTCGCCGAGCAGCGCCCGAAACTGCTGTGCCACGTTGAGGAAGGCGATCAGGTAGATCCCCGCCAGGCCGCGTTCGATGACGACCCTGCTGATCGAGTAGTCGGGCGCCGAGAGCCACTCAGTTGGCATCCGGGAACGTCCTCGATCCGTGCTCCGTCGAGATATGCCGCCCGGGAGTTCACACGAACTTCGGCTTTGGAATGTTGGCGCGCCCGGCAGGAATCGAACCCGCGACCTGATGGTCCGAAGCCACCCGCTCTGTCCGCTGAGCTACGGGCGCGCGTTTCACGCTCAAGCAGAGCGGAAAACTCGGTCAGCCCATTCTGCCACAGCGTCCGCGGAGTCCCTCAGTTGGTCGGTAGCGGCGTAGGTAATCGCGCTCGTCGGCCGCCTCGCGAGGCCGCGGCCGCGCGGCGACCCGACCTGCGCTGGCAACCGATGCGCGGCGCTTGACAAGCGGTGCCGCGCGGATAACCTCTCGCCATGGTCGCGGTTCAGGACACGGCTGCGGGC
>JBKOZM010000074.1:0-16896 GCA_046725855.1 Chloroflexota bacterium
GCCCTGCCATGGTCGCCGAGCAGAAGCGGATGTAGCCCGCCGACGGCGGCAGGACCTCCTCAAGGCCCACGAGCTGTTTGGTGATGAGGTTGAGGCGGGCCCGCTGGACCGACGAGTCCTCGAAGTCGGCGAAGCCCATGAACGGCACGTGTGACTGCTCGAAGGTGACGTAGATGTCGATGAACTTCTTGCCCGTGCCGACCGGCACGATGCCCAGGCCGTCCGGGATGCCCTCGAAGATCGTCCCGTGGAACTTCTGGTTGCTGTTGATGAGTGGAACGACCGTGCCGCCGGCGGCAATCACGTCGGGCTTGAGGGTCACGTAGGCGCTGGCCGGATTGGGCAGGCCCTGTGTGCCGCTTGCCGACGCCGGCAGCGCGATCATCAGGGCCGCCGCGGCCAGGACGGCGCGCGCGCGGGCGCTCCGCGACGGACGAAGAGATTGAGATGCCACGATGGACACTCCTCCTGCTCGGGATTGGCAGGGCTCAGGCCGGGTGGTGCTGCAGCAGTCCCGGCGGGATCCTATGGTGCAGCAACCTGCGGGCCATGCCAACCCGCGCGGCGCCATCGGTGCAGCGCCGCACCACTTCTCGGCGTTCGGCTCAGGCGCTCTTCTCGGCGGCCGCCGCTTCCCCGCAGTCGATGACGGCCGGTGGCGGGAAGGCCTCGGCGCTGACCAGCCGCGGGCCATCGAAGGCGAGCGCCCAAGTGCTTCCCTTGCGGCTGGCGGCCGCGGGCAGGTCGGCGCGGTCAGCCGCCGCCAACCTGGCGAGCAGATCCGGGATCACGTCGCCCTGGCTGCAGACCACGGCCGCGCCATGCGGGCCGCCGACGCTGCGCAGCAGGGCCACGGCCTCGTCCTCGCGGCCCGGGTAACCCGCCTCCGACAGGACCGGCTCAGGCCGGATGGCCAGCACCATCGCGGACGCCAGCGGCTCAACGGTCTGGACACAGCGGTCGTAATCGGCGGCGAGGATCTCGGTCGGATCGAAGTGGGAGAGGAACCGGACCAGGGCCTCGGCCTGCGCCCAGCCGCACGGGTCGAGCGGGCGTGCCCGATCGTCGCCCTGCCAGGAGGTGCGGCTGCCGGCGCTGCCGTGCCGGACGAGAAGCACCATCCGCCGAGGCGCCGGACCATCCGTGAAGCGGTCCAGGAGCTGGCGATCCGTGGAGCGCGTCAGCAGGCCGCGCGCCTCGCCGGGATCGACCCAGCGAAGGTCATCGACCTCTCGGGTCGTGACGAAGCTACCGTTGGTCGCCTCCATCGCCCACCAGCGCACGACCTTGGATCGCATCACGCGGTCCTGCTCCTTGAGGTAGCGCGTCTCCCCCAGCGAGCGGCCGACCCGAGCGTGGAAGCCGGTCTCCTCCAGCACCTCGCGGACGGCGCCGTCGATTTCGCTTTCCCCGGCGGCAAGCTTGCCCTTGGGCAGGCTCCAGTCGTCGTATCGCGGCCGATGCACGATCGCCACCTCGATGACCGCGTCATCGGGCGCGCCCGAGATCGAGCGCCACAGGACACCGCCTGCCGCCCGAATCTCAGGCTCAGGCACGATGTCCGGCGCGCCTCATCAGGGTGGCCTGCAGGCTGAGCGGGCCATCGTCACCGGCCGGCACCCGGCTCCAGCTGCCGTCCGAGCCGAGCTGCCAGGTGCCGACGTCGTCGCGCAGGGCGAGCGACAGCGCTTCGTTGAGCTGCTTGCGGGCGGCGGCGCTCTCGACTCGGACCAGCGTCTCCACACGCCGATCCAGGTTGCGGTGCATGAGATCAGCACTACCGACGTAGATCTCCTCGTCGCCGCCGTTGCCGAAGACGAGGATGCGCGAGTGCTCCAGGAACCGGCCGACGATGCTGCGCACCCGAATCCGCTCGCTGACCCCCTCGACGTCGGGACGCAGCGCACAGATGGCGCGCACGATCAGGTCGATCTCCACGCCACTGCCGGATGCCGCGTACAGCGCGTCGATCACCGCCTCGTCGATCAAATTGTTGACCTTCATCACGATGCGGCCAGGCTTCTGTGGCGTGCTGAGGTGCGCCTCCCGCTCGATGAGCTTGACCAGGCGTTCCCGCATGCGTCGTGGGGCGACGATCAGCGAGCGGTAGTCCGGATCGCGCGCATAGCCGGTCAGGAAGTTGAAGAGGCTGCTGACATCGGCCCCCAGGCGCGGCGAGGCGGTCAGCAGGCCAACGTCCTCGTAGATGCGCGCGGTGATCGGGTTGTAGTTCCCGGTCCCGACATGCACGTAGCGCCGCAGGTGGCCGCCCTCCTCCCGGACGACCAGGCAGAGCTTGGCGTGGGTCTTCAGGCCCATCACGCCATACACGACGTGGCAGCCGGCCTGCTCCAAGAGCTTCGCCCAGCCGATGTTGTTCTGCTCGTCGAAGCGCGCCTTGATCTCGACCAGGACCACCACCTGCTTCCCGGCGCCGGCGGCCTGGACCAGGGCATCGACGATCGGGCTGTCGCCGCTGGTGCGATACAGGGTCTGCTTGATGGCCAGCACCGCCGGATCCGCGGCCGCCTGCTCGATGAAGCGCTGGACGCTGGTGACGAAGGAATCGTACGGGTGGTGGACGAGGACGTCGTGGCGCGAGACTGCGCCGAAGACGTCGGGCAGCAGGTCATCGCCCGCCACCAGGTCGGGCTGCGTGCGCGGCTGGAAGGGCGCGTCCTTGAGGTCCGGGCGGTCGATGGCGTGGAGCTCCCACAGGCCGGCCAGGTTCAGCGGCCCGGGCAGCGCCTGGACGTCCGCCTCCGCGACCTGCAGCTCGCGCATGAGCAGGGCGAGGATGTGTCCGGGCATGCTCCGCTCGACCTCGAGCCGAACGGCGGGGCTGAGCCGCCGCCGCCGCAGCTCATCCTCGAGCGCCTCGAGCAGGTCCTCGGCGCCGTCGTCGTCCACCTCCAGGTCGGCGTCGCGCGTCACGCGGAAGGCGTGGTGCTCCACGATGCGCATCCCCGGGAAGAGACGATCGAGGTTGGCGGCGATGACGTCCTCGAGCGGGACGTAGATGCCCTCATCCGGCGTCACGAAACGGCCGAGCAAGGGAGGCACCTTGACGCGGGCAAAGTGCAGGCGCCGCGTCTCCGGGTCCTCGACCATCACCGCCAGGTTGAGCGACAGGTTCGAGATGTACGGGAAGGGATGGCCGGGGTCGACCGCGAGCGGCGTCAGGACCGGGAAGATGCGTTCCGAGAAACTCGCCTCGAGCGAGGCCCGGTGATCCGGGACCAGGTCGTCCCAGCGCGTGATCCGCACGCCGGACGACGCGAGCGCCGGCAGCACCTGCTCGGTGAACAGCCGCGCGTGCCGATCGGCCAGCCCGGCGACGCGCTCGCGGATGCGGGTCAGCTGCTCGGAGGTGGTCGAACCGTCGGGGGCGCGGCTCATCGCCAGGCCGGCGGCCAGCTGCCGCATCAGGCCCGCCACGCGCACCATGTAGAACTCGTCGAGGTTGCCCGCGAAGATGGCCAGGAACTTCGCTCGCTCGAGCAGCGGCGTGGTCGCGTCCTCGGCCAGGGCCAGCACCCGCTCGTTGAAGTCGAGCCACGAGAGCTCGCGGTTCAGGTAGCGGTGCGGGACGGCCTGCAGGCGGCGGGCCTTCGGCCCCTGCTTGGCTGGGCGATGAGCGGCCCGCGCCGGGGCCCGACTGGCGGATGCCACCGATCAAGGCTAGGCAGCCCGCGTTAAGCATGCAATAAGCCCATATCCTGCCGTTATCCGGACCGATGCGCCTGCGATACTGCGGCCCGCCCCACAGGAGGGACGAAGCCCTGGACCGATCGCCCCCGGCCGGCGGCCGCGGCGGCCGTCTCACAGAGCTCGCCGCCGTGTTCGGGCTTCTGGGCGTCATCGGCTTCGGCGGCCCGGCGGCACACGTGGCGCTCATGCGGCGCGAGCTGGTGGAGCGGCGCCGATGGCTCAGCGAGCGCCGCTTCGCCGATCTGCTCGGCATCACCAATCTGCTGCCCGGCCCGAACTCCACCGAGCTGGCGATGCACATCGGCCTGGACCGGGCGGGACGCGCCGGCCTGGTGGTGGCCGGCCTCGCGTTCATCCTGCCGGCGGTGCTGATCGTGGGGGCGCTTGCCGCAGCCTACGTGGCGGCCGGCTCCTCGCCGATGGCCGCCTCGCTGCTGTACGGGGTCAAGCCGGTCATCATCGCCATCGTGACGGTCGCGATCCTCCAGCTGGGGCGGACCGCGCTCGCCGGCCCGCTGCGGCTGGCGATCGGCCTGGTGACGGCCGTCCTGGCGCTGGCGGGCGTGAACGAGCTCCTGCTGCTCGCCGCCGGAGCGGCGGCGATGGCCGTCGTGCGGACCCTCCCCGGCACCGGTGCCGGGTGGCTGGCGCGCGCGGCGGTCCCGCTCATGACGGTCGGCGGCGGCCTGGCGGCCGTCGCGGTGAGCCTGCCCGTCCTGTTCACCACCTTCCTGAAGATCGGCGCCACGCTGTACGGCTCCGGCTACGTCCTGCTCGCCTTCCTGCGAGCCGACTTCGTCGATCGTCTCGGCTGGATCACCGATCGCCAGCTGCTCGACGCGGTGGCCATCGGCCAGGTCACGCCCGGACCGCTGTTCACGACCGCCACCTTCGTCGGCTACGTGGTGGCCGGGCCGGCTGGCGCGGTGGTGGCCACCATCGGGATCTTCGTACCGGCCTTCGTGCTGGTCGCGCTGGTGGGCGGCCTGGCGGCGAGGATGCGCACGCGGCCGCTGACCGCCGCGCTGCTCGACGGGGTGACCGCGGCCGCCATCGGCCTGATGGCAGCCGTCAGCCTGGAGCTCGGCGGAGCGGCGATCGTCGACCTGCTGACCCTGGCGCTGGCGCTGGGGGGCGCGGTCTTGCTCATCCTGCGCGTGCCGTCGGTCTGGATCGTGGCGGGTGGCGCCGCAGTCGGCCTGGCGCACGGCGTCCTGGTTTGACGCCGCCTTGACGTTGGCTGGCTATGCTCTGTCCATGACCGATCACCAGCCGCGGCGCGTGCTCTTCGTCTGCACGCACAACAGCGCCCGCTCCCAGATGGCGGAGGGGATGCTTCGGGCCTGGAACGGCATCGACTTCGAGGCCTACAGCGCCGGCACCGAGGTGAGCATCGTCCGTCCCGAGGCCATCAACGTCATGGCCGAGATCGGGATCGATATCAGCGGCCAGCGGTCCAAGTCCGTCGACGAGTACATCGGCCAGAAGTTCGATTGGGTCATCACCGTCTGCGACCAGGCCCGTCAGAACTGTCCCGTCTTCCCGGGCGTCGAGCGCACCGGCCACTGGTCGGTTGAGGATCCGTCAGAGGCGAGCGGAAACGAGGAGCAGCGCCTGGAGACCTTCCGCCGGGTGCGCGACGACCTGCGCAACCGGATCCACGTCTTCGCGCTGGCTGCCGCCCGGCCCGACCTGCCGGCCCCGGAGGTCTCGCTCGTCAACGAGTGAGCCTTTAACAAAGCTTTCACCCATCGCTAAGGGCCGGTTAAGCGCCCGCCCGCACCCTCAACCTGTATGTGTGCCCGCGGCCGTTGGCGCCTGCCGAGGCCGACCCTGCATTGGAGGAGATCCCAATTGAGCGACTACAGATCCTGGCTGCGCGCGCCACTGGCATTCGCGGTCGTCGGCCTGGTGGTCCTGGCGGCCTGTTCCGGCCCCAGCCCCAGCCCGAACGGCGGCTCCCAGCCGGCGACCAGCGGCGGCACGGTCGAGGGCATCGTCTCGATTCACGGCTCGTCGACCGTGGAGCCCATCAGCAGCAACGTGGCCGAGAAGTTCGCCGATCTGAACCCCGGCTTCGACTTCGAAGTGGGTGACGAGGGCACCGGTGCCGGCTTCACTGACTTCTTCTGCACCGGCGACGCCGATATCTCCGATGCGTCCCGCGCGATCAAGGACGAGGAGGCGGCGGAGTGCGCCGACGCCGGGATCGAGTACACCGAGCTGCAGATCGCCTTCGACGGGCTCTCGGTGATCACCTCGGTCGACAACGACATGACCTGCCTGAGCTTCCTCGACCTGTACGCGCTCCTGGGTCCAGAGTCCGAGGGCTTCGACAAGTGGTCCGATGCCAATGCGCTGGCCGCCGAGCTCGAGGGGCAGCTGGGGACGGAATTCGGAGAGTCGCACGCACCCTATCCCGACGAGGAGCTGACGATCGCCGGCCCCGGCGAGGAGTCCGGCACGTTCGACAGCTTCAACGAGCTGCTGATCGCTAAGGTTGGCGCCGATCGTGGGATCGAGGACCTCGTCGTCCGTGCCGACTACTCGTCGTCGTCCAATGACAACGACATCGTGACCGGTATCGCCGATTCGCCCTCCTCGCTGGGCTGGGTCGGCCTGCACTTCGCGGAGCAGAATGCCGATACCATCAAGGCCCTGGAGGTGGACAAGGGTGATGGATGCGTCGCGCCCACCAGCGAGACGGTGGCCGATGGCGACTACCCGATCAGCCGGCCGCTGTTCATCTATGTGAACAACGCGCAGATCCAATCGAACGCCGCGCTCGTGCCGTTCGTCGACTTCTACCTCAGCGACGACGGCTATGCCGCCGTCACCGAGGAGGGCTACGTTGCGCTGCCCGACGATCAGCTGGGCGAGACGCGTTCCGCCTGGGAAGCCGCGCACTAGGCAGGCGCTGCTGGTCTTCGAGCCGGGCGGATGCCATCCATCCGACGTCCGCCCGGCTCACCCGTTCCGCCACTGACCCCATGAGGTAGCCTGCTTCACGATGGCCGCTCCTGCCACGCCCAGCAACGGCCGGCTGACGATCGGCGACCTGCGCGGCAGTGCCGGCCGTCGGCGCCGCGAGGCCATCCTGCGTTCGGCCTTCGCCGGCGCGGCGATGCTCTCGATCCTGATCAGCGTGCTGATCATCGCGTCGCTGGTCGGCGAGGCGTGGAACTTCCTGACCAAGGTCGACTTGAGCCTGCTTCTCGAGCGCGGCTGGTTCCCGCGTCGGGACCTGTATGGGATCTCAACCATCGTGGCGGGGACGTTCATCGTGGCCGGCATCGGCATGCTCGTGGCCACTCCGCTCGGACTCGGCGCCGCCATCTACCTGTCGGAATATGCCAGCCCGCGGCTGCGCCGGACGATCAAGCCGATCCTCGAGATCCTGGCCGGCATACCGAGCGTGGTGCTGGGCTACTTTGCGCTCACCTTCCTGAGCCCGACCATCGTCGAGACGGTGTGCCCAGGGCAGACCAACATCTTCAACATGGCCGCCGCCGGCATCGGCGTCGGCATCCTGATCACCCCGCTCATCGCCTCGGTGGCGGAGGACGCGCTGTACGCGGTGCCTGGTTCCCTTCGCGAGGCGTCCTACGGGCTCGGCGCGCGAAAGCGAGCAACCAGCCTGCGCATCGTCTTCCCTGCCGCCATCTCCGGCATCGTGGCCGCCCTGATCCTGGGCATGTCGCGCGGGATCGGCGAGACGATGATCGTGGCCATGGCCGCCGGCGCGAGCGGTGGCTCCCTCTTCCAGCTCAACCCCTGCGAGCCGGGCCAGACGATGACCGCGGCCATGACCGCCCTGGCCACCGGATCCGACCAGGTCCGCGCCGCGGCGCTCGCCTTCCCGAGCCTGTTCTTCGTGGGCCTCCTGCTGTTCGTCATGACACTGACCCTCAACCTGGTGGCCGACGCGTTCGTGCGCCGCGTCAGGACGCGGTACTGATGGCCGCCGGTAGCCCGCGCGTCCACGCGCTCTCGACGACGGAGATCGTTCGCCAGCGGCTCCAGGGTCGTCGGCTCGACGTCGGCGGCTCGATCTTCGAGGGGCTCCTGGTGCTGGCCCTGCTGATCGCCATCGGCGTGCTGGTCACCCTGCTGGTCGACGTCTTCAGCGACGGCCTGCCGGTGCTCCTCACCCGCGGGACCGACTTCCTCACCTCGGGCCTCTCGTCGAGTCCCGAGCGCGCCGGCGTGGCGCAGGGCATCTTCGGCTCCGTCCTGCTCATGCTGTTCGTCATCGTGCTCAGCTTCCCGTTGGGCATCGGGGCCTCGATCTACCTGGAGGAGTACGCCCGCGACACCCCGATCACCCGCCTGGTGAACACGGTCATCCGCAACCTGGCCGGCGTCCCGGCCATCGTCTACGGCCTGCTGGGCGTTGCGGTCTTCGTGGGAACGCTGGGCGCGATCACGGGCGGGCGCACCATCATCAGCGGCGGCCTGACGCTCGCCATCCTGGTGTTGCCGATCGTGATCATCACCACCTCGGAGGCGCTGCGTGCCGTGCCGAACACGATTCGTGAGGCGGCCTTCGGAGTCGGCGCCACCCGCTGGGAGACGGTCCGCAGCCACGTCCTGCCGTACGCGGCGCCGGGGATCCTTACCGGGACGATCCTGTCGCTGGCCAGGGCGTTCGGCGAGACGGCGCCGCTCATCGTGGTCGGAGCCATCGCCGGCACGTTCCGCTACTCGGCCGACAACCTGATCGACCAGGTGCGCGGGCCGTACACCGCGCTGCCGACGATCATCTTCGGCTTCTCACGCGACCCGGATGCCGGCTTTCGCGCCGACACCGCGGCTGCCATCATTGTCCTGCTGGTCGTTCTGCTGGCCGTGAACGCGCTGGCGATCTACCTGCGCAACCGATTCGAACGAAGGTGGTGAAGCCCGTGAAGGTGGACCGCAGGGTCGAAACAGTCCCGGGCTTGGGCGAGGACGGGCGCGAAGGGCCGACAATACGCATCGTGGCGACGGGACAGGAGCTGAACGAGGTGGAGCGTCTCGCATCGGCGCCGGAGACGGCCGCCGCCGCGCTGCCCATCGCCGAGGAGGAGGCGGTCTTCGACCTGCGCTCGCTCTCCTGCTACTACGGCGACTTCCGCGCGGTGCGCGACATCACGCTGCGGGCGCCGAAGCAGAAGATCACGGCCCTCATCGGTCCATCCGGCTGTGGCAAGAGCACCCTGCTGCGCAGCTTCAACCGTATGAACGACCTGATCGACGGCGCCCGGATCACCGGCCAGGTCCTCTATCACGGCGTGGACCTGTATGCCGATGGCGTGGATCCGGTCGAGGTGCGACGCCGGATCGGGATGGTCTTCCAGAAGCCCAACCCGTTTCCGAAGTCCATCTACGACAACGTCGCCTTCGGCCCGAAGATCGCCGGCTACCGCGGCAACATGGACGAGCTGGTCGAGGAGTCGCTACGCCGGGCGGCGCTGTGGGACGAGGTCAAGGACAAGCTCAAGAGCCCGGGCACAGCCCTGTCAGGCGGCCAGCAGCAGCGTCTGTGCATCGCGCGCGCCATCGCCGTCGAGCCCGATGTGATCCTCATGGACGAACCGTGCAGCGCGCTGGACCCGATCGCGACCCTGAAGATCGAGGAGCTCATGCACGAGCTCAAGCAGAACTACACGATCGTGATCGTGACTCACAACATGCAGCAGGCGGCACGCGCCAGCGACCTGACCGCCTTCCTGACCATGGGCACCGATCGCGCCGGCTACCTGGTCGAGATGGCGCCGACACAGAAGCTCTTCACCTCGCCAGACAACCGCCTGACCGAGGACTACATCACCGGACGCTTCGGCTGAGCGGGAGGAGGAAAGGCCGATGGAGAGCGCGACCCACGCCGAAGGACAGCAGCAGTACAGCGTACGGCGCACCTTCGAGGAGGCGCTCGACGCGACCAAGGACGACGTGCTGCGCCTGGGGGCGCTGGTGGAGCACGCCCTCGAGCGGGCCGGCCACGCGCTGGTTGACCGAGACGTCGACCTCGCCGACCAGGTCCGCTGGGACGACGCCCAGGTCAACGAGCTGCAGCGCTCCATCAACCAGGAGATCACCGCTCTCATCGCCACGCAGGGCCCCGTGGCGCGCGACGTTCGCGAGCTGCTGGCGCTGTACCACGCGGCCACCGAGCTGGAGCGCATGGGCGACTACGCGGTCAATATCGCGAAGCTGGCGCAGCAGCTGGCGGCGGAGCCGGAGATCCCGATACTGCGCCAGATCCCGGAGATGGAGCAGCTCTGCCGCGAGCAGCTGCGCGCGGCGATGCGCGCCCTGGTCGACGTCAGCGAGGACGAGGCGCGCGCGGTCTGTGCCCGTGACGACGAGATCGACCACCTGTACAGCAGCGTCTACGAGGATTCCATGGCGCTGATGAGCGTGGCACCGGAGAAGGTGCGCCAGGCCACGCACATGCTCTTCGCGGCCCACAACTTCGAGCGGCTCGGTGACCGGGTGACGAACATCGGCGAGGACGTGGTGTACCTCGCCACCGGACGCATCGAAGACCTGAATCCATAGACGGGCCGATGCGAAGGCGGATCCTGGTCGTCGAGGACGATCGCACACTGCGCCAGGCGCTGACCTTCAACCTCAGCCGCGAGGGCTTCGAGGTGACCAGCGCACCCGACGGCGAGGCGGCCCTGGTGGCGGCCCGCGGCCAGCGGCTGGACCTGATCCTGCTCGACCTGATGCTTCCCGCCATGAGCGGGCTCGAGGTGCTGCGCGTGCTGCGCCGCGAGGGCGTGCACACGCCGGTCATCATCCTGTCGGCCAAGGGCGACGAGATCGACCGGGTGGTCGGGCTCAAGGTCGGAGCCGATGACTACGTCACCAAGCCGTTCAGCCGCCCGGAGCTGCTGGCGCGCATCGAAGCGGTCCTGCGTCGTGGTCGCCGCGAGTCGAGCGACGGGGCGGCGGTCGCCGGCGAGCGGCTCGAGCTCGGACCGGTCGTGGTCGACGTCGCCCACCGCGAGGTCATCATCGATGGCGACCCCGTCCACGTCACCACCAAGGAGTTCGACCTGCTGGCCTTCATGGCCGGCAACCCGGGACGCATCTTCACACGGGACCAGCTGCTGGCCAGGATCTGGGGCTATGACTATGCCGGCGACAGTCGAACGGTGGACGTGCACCTGAGCTGGCTGCGCAGCAAGCTGCGCCGCGCCGACGGCCACAACTGGTTCCGCACCGTCCGCGGCGTGGGATACGCCTTCTCCCCGCCGGCATCCTGATGGACAGCGCCCCGCCGCCATCATCCGTTGCGCCCCGTGCCGCCACCACGGCCGCCTTCGAGGCGCTTCTCGAGCGCGGGGAGGGCGACCCGGTCCTGTTGCTGGTCGACGAGCGGCTCCGGATCGTGCGCGCCGGGCCACAGGCGGCGACGCTGGCCGGCAGGGCGGGTACGGACCTGACGGGCATGAGCCTGATCGCCGCCTTCGGCTCCGCCGCCCTCGACGGGGTGGCCCGCGCCGCGGCGGCCGCTGGCGAGCCGGTGGTGGGCGAGGCGCAGCTGGGGCACCTGGGCAGCCGCATCTTCCAGATCGACGCGGTGCCGGTGCAGGGACGGGGCTTCGTGCTCGCCCTGCACGACATCACCGCCCTGCGCCGCATCGAGCGCGTGCGGCGCGATTTCGTGGCCAACATCAGCCACGAGCTGCGGAATCCGCTGACCTCGATCAAGCTGCTGGCCGAGACCCTCTCGTCCGGCGCCGCCGACGACGACCAGGCGACCGCCCGCGAGTTCGCGCTCCAGATCGAGCGTGAGGTGGATCACCTGGCCCAGCTGGTCGACGAGCTGCTGGACCTGAGCATCATCGAGTCGGGCGAGGGCCGGCTGGCGATCGAAGCGCTCGCGCCGGACGAGATCGTGGCCGGCGTGGCCGAGCGCATCGGCCCGGTCGCCGAGCGCAGCGAGATCGCCGTCCGCACGCTCCGGGGCGAGCCGCCGGGCTCCCCGGCCCGCGCCGCCGCCGACCCGGGCCGCCTGGGCCAGGCGCTGCTCAACCTGGCGCACAACGCCGTGAAGTACTCGCACCCCGGCGGCGAGCTGCGGATCGGCTGGGCCGAGGCCGGCGACGCCGCGGATCGCGTCCGCTTCTTCGTCGCGGACGACGGGATCGGCATCCCGGCCAGCCACCAGGGCCGCATCTTCGAGCGCTTCTACAAGGTGGATCGCTCCCGCGCGCGGGACGAGGGCCCGGAGGGCCGACCGTCGGGCAGCGCGGGCCTTGGCCTGGCCATCGTGCGCCACATCGCGGAGGCCCATGGCGGCAGCGTGGGATTGGAGAGCGGGGAGGGCGTGGGCTCGACCTTCTGGATCGAGGTGCCGCGCGCCGAGTGAGCCGGCGCCGTGCCGAGCCCGCCCCGTGCCGAGCCCGGCCCCGTAGTGGTTGCGGCGTCAATGAGCGTCTGCGAGGATGGGGGCCATGGCTGCCGGCGCGACCATCCCCAGCCCGCGTGACCCGCGCCTGCGAGCGTGGCGCACGTTCCTCTACGCCCACGCGCAGGTTCGGCGCCAGCTCGAGCGCGAGCTGCAGGCCGAGCAGGCGATGGGGCTGGGCGAGTACGAGGTCCTGCTCACGCTCGCCTACAGCGATGCGCGACGGCTGCGCATGAGCGAGCTTGCCGATCGCCTGTCGCTATCGCGCTCCGGCGCCACGCGCCTGGTCGACCGCCTGGAGGACGATCGGCTCGTGGAGCGCGTGTCGTGCGAGTCGGATCGGCGCGGCCAGTGGGCCCAGCTCACCGAATCCGGCCTCCAGCGGCTGCGCGACGCCTCGCCGACCCACCTCCGCGGCGTGGCCGAGCATTTCCTGGATCGCATCCCCGGTCCCGAGCTGCAGGCGCTGCGGCAGACGCTCAGTCGGGTGGTGATCGAGCCCTAGTCGAGCTGGGCGGTGGCCTCCGTGCGCAGGCCGCGGATCATGTCCGCCCGCGGGTCGTCCGGCGCAAGCTCCAGGAAGTGGTCGAACTGGCGCACCGCCTCGGCCGGATCGCCCTCGCCGCGCAGCGCCAGCAGGCCCAGGAAGAACGGGATGTCCGGCTCGTCGTCGGGAGCGAAGCCGGCGTAGGCGTCCACCGTCGCGCGCGCATCGGTCCAGTCGCCGGCGCGGATGTAGGCCGTGGTCAGGCGCCGGTAGGCCGACGCGTCGTGCGGCTCGAGGTTGATCAGCAGCAGCAGGGCGGCTGCGCCGCGCTGCAGGTCCTCGGCGCTGTCGCCGGCCAGGTAGGCGTCGGCCAGCGCCGAGAGCGTATCCGAGTCCTGTGGGTCGACTGCGATCCGTGATAGCAGGTCCTGGATCTCGGCCTGGCGCGCCTGCTCGAGCGCGATCGCGTCCGCCAGCGGCTGGTTGACGACCGTCCGCTCCCCCAGCCCAAGTGGCTCCGGCAGGGCGAAACCGGCGACCAGCCCGAGCACCAGGATGGCGGCCAGCCCGGCCAGCACGCGCCGACCGCCCGGACGGGCGGGCGACGAGGCAGCCGCCTGGCCACCTTCCTCCAGCGCGGCCAGAGTGGCGGCCGCATGCGCTTCCGCCTCGGCGCGCTGGGCGGCGTATGCAGCCTCGTCGAGCGAGCCCGCCCGATGGTCGGCCTCCACGTCGCGCAGCGCTTCGAGCGCCAGCCGATGGCGCACCGCCGGCGTCTCGTCCATCTCCGCGGCCGCGGCGGGCGCCGGGCCTCGCGTCAGCAGCGGCCAGCCGATCGCGATCGCCGCGGTGCCTCCCACCATCGCCAGCAGCAGCCACTCAGTCATCGAGCCGCTCCGCCGCGGCGCGCACCCGCCGACGATCGGCTTCGCTGATCGGGGACGAGGCGACGGGATGCGCGACCGTCGCCCGCCGGCCGCGAAGCCACCACCAGCCGAACAGGCCCGCGCCGGCCAGCACCACCACGCCCGGCAGCCACCAGGCCAACGGGTTGGTGGGGGCCAGCAGGATCCACTCCCCGTAGCGGGCCACGAAGTGCTCGCGGATCTCCTGCGGGCTGCGACCCGCGGCCAGCTGCGCGGCGATCTCGGCGCGGATGGCGTCGGCGGCAACGGTGTGCGACTCGGCCACCGACAGCGCCTGGCAGTCCGGGCAGCGCAGCTCGGCGGCGATGGCCCGTGCCTGCTCGGCCTCGGTCGGCGGCTCGGACGGGCGCGCCACCTGCAGGGCCGCCACTGCCGCCAGCGCCAGCAGCGCGGCCGCCGCAACCGGGAGGGCCAGCGACCTCATCGGTCCAGCCCCAGCTCTGCCAGCTGCTCGGAGAGCACCTGCTCGGTGAGCGGGCCGACGTGACGGTAGCGGACGATGCCGGTGGCGTCGACGAAGAAGGTCTCCGGCGGAGCGGTCACGCCCAGGTCGATCGCGATCTGGCCGGACGGGTCGACCAGGTCCGGCCAGCCGCCGTCCCCGTAGCGGGCCAGAAAGCCGCGCGCCCCGTCGGCCGAGTCGTTGTAGACGAGCCCGACCAACGACAGCTGGCCCGCATAGGCCCGCGACGTGGCCAGCAGGAGCGGGTGCTCCACGACGCACTCATCGCACCAACTGGCCCATACGTTGATGATCGCCGGCCGCCCGGCCAGGGCTGCCGATGAGAACGGCTCGCCAACCAGGGTGGTGGCCGCAAAGGACGGCAGCGGCCGGCCGAGCAGCGGCGAGGGGATCTCGTCCAGGTTGCGGCCCAGGCCGGTGAAGAGCACCCAGCTCACGGGCAGGACCAGCAGCGGCACCAGCGCCCAGCGCGCCACGCCGGCGCCCCGGAACCTGGCCGTTCGTGCCCTTGGCTGGGGGGGCATGGTCGTCAGGCCGCCGTGGCCGCAGCCGTCGCCGGCCCCCGGCGACGGGCGCGCTCCGGCCAGGCGGCGAAGGCGGCGCCGACCGCCACGATCGCCCCACCCAGCCAGATCCAGACCACGAGCGGGTTCACGAAGACGTGGAGCGTGACGCTGCCGCCGTCGGGGTCCGCGGCCAGCAGCGTGACGTACAGGTCCTCGCCGAGGGCCGTCCGGACGGTGGGCGTGGCGATCGGGGTGAGGGAGTTCGGGTAGGCACGCAGCGCCGGCGCCAGCCTGCCGGCCTGGGGTCCGGACAGCGTCAGCTCGGCCCGCGTCTCGATGACGCGCGGGTCGTCGCGCAGGGGCTCCACCACGAGATCGTCATACGCGACGGTATAGCCAGCCAGCGACATGGTCTCGCCGGCGCGCAGCGTCACGGTCCGGTCCGAGGCGAGCGAGGCCGAGACGGCCACCGCCACCGCCATGACGCACACCCCGACGTGCACGAGGTAGCCGCCGTAGCGACGCCGGTTGCGGGTGGCCAGTCGCCAGGCCGCGGCCGGCACCGCCTCGGCCCGCGTGCGAGCACGAGAGCGGGCCCCACGAACGACCTCCTCGCCCATGACCGTGACCACGAAGGCGGCCAGGCCGAGCGCCAGCAGCGGTGCTGGCTCGCGCAGGCCCAGCACCCAGCTGCCGACCAGCACGGCGGCCCCGGCGAGCACGGGCAGCGTGAACCGCTCCCGGATCGTCCCCCACCGCGCGCTGCCCCACGGCAGGGCCGGTCCAACGCCCATCAGGAACAGGAGCGCCACGAAGATCGGCGCGTTCACGCGGTTGAACCACGGCGTGCCGAGGCTGACGCGCTGGCCGCTCGCCGCATCGACGATGAGCGGGTAGAGGGTCCCGAACAGGACTGCGAAGGTCAGCCCCAGGAACAGGACGTTGTTGAACAGGAACGCCCCCTCGCGGTTGATGATGCCGCCGGAGGGCCGCGCGTCACGCAGGTCCGGCAGGCGCCAGACCAGCAGGCCCAGCGCCACCGTCAGCGTGACCACGATGGCTACCGCAAACCACGGCCCGATCGCCGAGGCGGTGAACGAGTGGACGCTTTCGACGACCCCTGATCGGGTCAGGAAGGTGCCGACCAGGGTCAGCACGAAGGTCGCGATCACCAGGGCGTGGGCCCAGATCCGCAGCGTGCCGCGCCGCTCGGCGACCATCGAGGCATGGATGAAGGCGGTCGCCGTCAGCCAGGGCAGCAGCGCGGCGTTCTCGACCGGATCCCACGCCCAGTAGCCGCCCCAGCCCAGGACGGCGTAGCTCCACCATGCGCCGGCCACAATGCCGGCGGTCAGGAAGATCCAGGGCACAAGCGTCCAGCGCCGGACGATCCCGAGCCATGTCTCATCGGTGCGCCGTGTGACGAGTGCCGCCACCCCGAACGCGAAAGGCACCGCCAGGCCGGTGTAGCCGAGGTACAGGAGCGGCGGGTGCAGGCCCATGAACGGGTGGTTCTGGAGCAGGGCATTGGGCCCATTTCCCTCCGTTCCCACCGGGGTGATGCGGACGAACGGGTCGCCCGGCCAGGCCATGACGGCGAAGAAGAAGGCGGCAACCAGCGCCAGGGTGACGCCAACCCAGGGCACGAGTGCCGCGGCTCGGGCTCGGTAGCGATGCAGGACGATGGCCGCCCAGCCGGTCGCCAGCAGGGTCCAGAACAGGATCGAGCCCTCCAGCGCCGCCCACAGCGAGATGACCGAATAGAACGGCGGCGTGGTGGTGGCGTTGTTGCGCGCCACGTAGCGCACCGAGAAGTCGTGCGCCAGCAGCAGGCTGACCATGGCCAGGCTGGCGAGCGCCGCCAGGCCGAAGGCGGCGAACATCGCGCGCCGGCCGAGGGTGGCCAGGCGGGCATCGGTGCTGCGCGCGGCGAGCGCGAAGGCACCGGCGGCGAAGAGGGTCGCCGCCAGTCCCACGACCACGGCGACGTGCCCAAGGGTGGCGATCATGTGCCCGGGTCGATCACCTGCGAAGGCAGCGCACCCTCGCTGGGGGCCACGTAGTTCTCATCATGCTTGACGATGACCTGGGTCGCCTCGAACACGCCGCTGGCCGTCAGCTGCCCCTCGACCACGGCGCCCCGTCCCTCACGGAACAAGGACGTCGGCGCCACGGTGCTGTGCACCGTCACCTCGTTGGTGCCATCGGTCAGGACGAAGGTCAGATCGGTGGCCGGGCCCTGGACGCTCCCCACCGCGACGAGCCCGCCAAGGCGGACCGACTTGCCGATCGCCGAATCGCCCATGGCCAGCAGCTCGGTCGGGGTGCGGTAGTAGAAGAGGGCACTGCTGAACCCACTGAACGCCAGATAGCTGATGACGACGGCGATGACGCCGACG
>JBKOZM010000075.1:0-2704 GCA_046725855.1 Chloroflexota bacterium
GCGCGCGACCGTGAAGGCCCAGTCGGTGCGGGCGTGGTTCATGAGCGCCGCGTGAGGGTAGGCGGCCGGCTCCCGGCCGAAGGCGATGCGGTCGGGGTCGTCATCGGTCAGGCCCGCCAGCAGCTCGTACCAGGCCTTGGCATGCCCGATCTCGTCCTGGCTGACCGAGCGCATCGCCACGTCCTCCTCCAGGATCGGCGCGATGCCGGTCCATTCGGAGTCCCAGAAGCCGAGCACGAACTCGTCGTCGGCCAGTGTCAGCAGCAGCTCCGCCACCGCGTCGCGGGTCGTGGGATCCAGCTCACTCATTGCCCGTCTCCCCGCCGGCAGCCGGCGCCGATCCAGCGGGCGCGCTCCCGGCGCGAGCCTTGGCCGCCTCGAGCTTGTGCTTGATCAGGTAGCCGCCCGGCCGCTTGAAGGATCGGTCGAACGGCGGATTGAGCAGGTCCGGGTCGTCCAGCTCCACGATCGCCTCGCGGGGTACGACCCACAGCCGATGGCTCTCCTGACGCCGCCCGTAGAACTCGCGGGCGTAGTGCAGCGCCAGCTCCTCGTCGGGAGCCTTCACGTTGCCGCCGTGGATCATCGGGTCGCCCTCCGCCTCCTGGCGGAAGACCTCCCACACCCGGTCGTGCGGCTCCTGACCATCGGTCATTGGGAAAGCGTACTGCGCCGCAGGCGGCCCCGCACCGAACAGGCATGGTTTGCGAGGTGGCACAGGCGAGGTGGTGGCCTGGCGTCACGGCCGGTTGTGCGGCTGTGCGGCTGTGCGGCTGTGCTGCACAACCGACCCTGACAAGGGCGAGGTGTCCCCCGGCGAAGGCTCGCCGCAGGTTAGGCCGCTGCGGCAGGAGCTCCCAGCACCGCGTCGCGGACCCACTGGGTCGCATCCCGCGCCACCCGGCGGAACTCCAGGCGCTCCTGCGACATCGGCCCATGGCCGGTGACGACCGATCGCAGCTCGTCCCAATCCGGCTCGGTGTAGTGCCAACGCCCCTCGGCTTCGTCGTGGCGCAGGGCGGGATCGGGCACGGTCAGCCCCAGCTCCCAGATGCGCGGCACATAGATGGACAGGAACTCCTGGCGCAGCTGCTCGTTGTTCTTGGTTTTGATCCCCCAGTGCAGGTCCTTGTCCTTGGCGGGATCGGTCGGTGGGCCGTGCATCTGCATGAGCGGGCCCCACCATCGGTCCAGCGCCTCCTGCACCATGGCCCGCTGCGCATCGGTCCCGTTCATGAGCGTCAGGACCACGTCCCGTCCGTGCATGATGTGGACCGATTCCTCCCAGCAGATCTTCTTCATGGTGCGCGCGTAGGGCGCGTAGGAGGAGTCGCGCAGGGCCTGCTGCGACACGATCGCCGCAGCGTCGACCAGCCAGGCGATGATCCCCACGTCGCCCCACGAGCGGGTCGGGTAGTGGAAGACGTTGTGGAACTTCGTCTTGCCGGCCAGCAGGTCGGCGAGCATCTGCTCGCGTGGCTTGCCCAGATCCTCCGCCACGCGGTAGAGGAGCTGCGCGTGGCCCACCTCGTCCTGGACCTTGCTGGTGAGCGCCAGCTTGCGTCGTAGCGTTGGCGCCCGCAGGATCCACTCGCGCTCCGGCAGCACGCCCATCAACTCCGAGTTGGCGTGCATCTCCACGAATTTGAGCAGCGCCGCCCGGTAGTCGTCCGGCATCCAGTCGTCCGCCTCGACCTTGCCGCCGTTGCCGACGTGGGCGTAGAAGGCTTCAGCCTGGCCGTTCTCGTTCACCCCTCAAGGGTAGCGCAAGACCGATGCCACCTCCACGCGTCGAGGTGAGCGGCGCTCAGCGCGGCAGCAGCTCCAACGTGGTCGGCAGCAGGTCGTCGGCCACCATAGCCTGCGCCGAACGCGAGCTGCGGTACTTGCGCAGCATGGCCGCGCTGTAGGCCTCGACCCGATCGGGATCGGCGGCCGGCACGGCGCGCACCGGAAGGGCACGACGACCGGCGTGGAGGACGCAGTCCGGCTCCGCGACCACCTCGCGGTACCAGCGCGAGTTCGGCCCTCGGTAGGTCCGGATCAGGGCGCGATCCTCGTCATCGACCACGATCCAGATGGTGGTCCGATGCACCGGCGACTCCGGGCCGGCACGTGTCTCGATGTCGACTTCGCGCGTCTCGCGTAGCAGCGACAGGTCGTCCGGGCTGAATCGGTCAGTCATGGGGCGCCTTCCTCAGGGGCCGATGCCAGGCGTCATACGCCTGCGAGGCCGTCAGCTTGACGCGCAGCCGGCGGCCGTCGACGGGCTCCACCTCGGATCGCGGCACGTACAGGTCGACCGGCAGGATCCCGCGAGTCCGAACCAGCAGGTAATCCACGAAGGTCGCGTCCACCCGCCCGATGACCCGGCCGCGTGGATCGACCAGGCGATCGCCCGCCCTCGCGTCGCTCACGCCACAACGGTACTCGACTCCCCCACCGCCACGCGCAGGGCCAGTGGCTGGACGCTGATCGTCAGCGGCAGGTTGCCGAACGGCTCGCCATCGAGGTGCACCAGCGTGTCGGCGTCACCCTCGAACTGGACCGATGCCGCCCGCAGGAACTCGACCTTCGGGTGGCCGACGTGGGCGCCCTTGTACATCCCGGGCAGCAGGCGCAGCGCCTCGAGTCGGGTCAGGTCACCGGCTACGCACAGGTCCAGCAGGCCGTCTGACACCTCCGCTCCCGGGCAGATCTGCAT
>JBKOZM010000076.1:0-4372 GCA_046725855.1 Chloroflexota bacterium
AAGAAGGTGAGCCTGGAGCTCGGCGGCAAGAGCCCGAACATCGTCTTCGCCGACGCCGATCTGGAGAAGTGGGCCGCCGAGGCGCCGTACGCCGTCTTCGACAACGCCGGCCAGGACTGCACCGCTCGCAGCCGCATCTTCGTGGAGGCCTCGGTCCACGACCGGGCCGTGGAGCTGCTGACCGCCGCGACCGAGAACGTCAAGCTCGGCGACCCGATGGACGAGGCCACCGAGATGGGCAGCCTGGTCAGCTTCAAGCAGCGCGAGCGGGTGCTCGGCTACATCGAGGCGGGGCGCGAGGAGGGAGCGGAGCTGGTGACCGGTGGCGAGGCGCCGAGCGGAGACCCGTTCGACCTGGGCGCCTATCTCCAGCCCACCATCTTCGACGCCTGCCGGCCGGACATGCGCATCGTGCGCGAGGAGATCTTCGGCCCGGTCGTGACCATCATCCCGTTCACCGACGAGGCGGAGGCGATCCGGCTCGCCAACGACACGAGCTACGGCCTGTCCGGCTCGATCTGGAGCCGCGACATCGGCCGCGCCCTGCGGGTGGCAAGGGCGGTCCGTGCCGGGACGCTGTCAGTCAACACCAATGCATCGGTCCATACCGAGGCGCCGTTCGGCGGCTACAAGATGTCAGGCATCGGTCGCGAGCTGGGCATGCACGCCCTGGAGCTCTACACCGAAGTCAAGAACGTCTTCGTCGACCTCACCTGACCGATGCGCCGGCGCGCGCCTGCGCCCGCGCACGCGCCTCTGACGCCGCAGCCACGAAGGCCCGCCACAGCCGCTCGAAGACCGGCGGCGTGAACTCGGTCCGCTCGGGATGGCTCTGGACGCCGACGATCCACTGGTCCGGGTTGGCGGCCTCCAGCGCTTCGACCAGCTCGCCGTCGTGATGCGGGCTGGTCGCCGCCGAGCGCAGGCCCGGCGCCAGGTCGGACGGCCGCACCGCCTGGTGGTGATAGGTGTTCACCTCGAGCTCCGCCGCAGGCTCGGCCGCGCCCAGGATCAGGGACAGCCGACAACTGGGATCCAGGTGCAGCGGATGCGAGTGGGCCTCCGGCGCCGGATAGGCCGGGCTGGTGTGCCCGTCCAGGTCCTGGAGCAGGGATCCGCCTGAGAAGACGTTGATCGCCTGGAAGCCACGGCAGATGCCCAGCACGGGAAGGTGCCGCTCCCGGGCCGCCCGCCAGGCCTCCAGCTCCAGCGCGTCGCGACCGGGCTCCACCGCAGTCTTGGGATGCGGTTCCTGGCCGTACAGGGCCGGGTCGAGATCCGCGCCGCCGCTCCTCCGGCGAGCTGGTCTCGTCGAGCGGGATCGGCTCGCCACCGGCGCGCCGGACGCCCTCGAAGTAGCGGTCGTTCTTGCGCCAGGCCACCGCCTCGTCCTTCGCTCGCTCTGGGCTCTGGACGGTCACCACGATCCGGGGACGATCGATCTGGAAGGCCTTCATCGGTCCGATGGTACTCGCGTCAAAACCGGTCCGTTGAGGGACCGGAACCGAGCCTCGGGCGCGGTACAGTAGGGCCAGCTGCCGCAGTTGGGAGCCATGCCATGCGCTGGCCCTTCTCCGGGCGCAAGGAGGATGCGCCACCCCCGCAACCACCCCTGGAGCCAATCCGCATCTACGCCAACGAAGTGGTCCTGGACGGCTGGATCACCACCAACGGACAGCGGGTGACTGATCTCCTCCAGCACAACGAGGAGCTGGCGTTCCTTCCCGCCGGAGCGGATCGTAACCGGCCCGGCGCGTGGATCGCGGTCCCGACCAACAGCATGCTGCTGGTCATCCCGCCGCCGCACGTCAGCGCGCCCGAGCGCCGCCAGTCGCGCGAGCGCCAGGAGGTCACGTTCAACACGGGCTCGTATCGGGTCACCGGCATCGCGCACCTGCGGCCCGGGCTCGAGCGCGACGTCTATCTGCGCGCCACCCAGCCCTTCCTGCCGCTGACCTCGGCAACGGTCATCGAGGCCGATGGCCCGGTCGAGTACGACGTGGTGATCGTGAACCTGCGCTGGGCCGAGTTCACCGAAGGGTGAAGTTCGGATTCATCATCACCGGCGGCGAGCCACGCGCCCAGGTCGAGCTGGCGCGAGCGGCCGAGGCCGCGGGATGGGACGGGGTCTTCACCTGGGACGGCATCCACGTTGGCGACGAGGTCGAGACGTACGACCCCTGGGCGCTAATGGGGGCCATGGCCCTGGCGACCGAGCGCGTGCGGCTGGGAGCCATCATCAGCCCGCTCTCCAGGCGCCGGCCGTGGAAGGTGGCACGCGAGACCACCACGGTCGACCGCCTGTCCAACGGACGCCTGGTGCTGCCGGTCGGCCTCGGCGCCGTGGAGGACCGTGGCGTCACGGGCCTGGGCGAGGAGGCAGATCGCCGGACGCGGGCGGCGCGGCTCGACGAGGCACTCGAGATCCTGGTTGGCCTGTGGAGCGGGGAGCCATTCGGCTACGCCGGCAAGCACTATCGGTTCGAGCCCATGGCCTTCCAACCGACGCCGGTGCAGCGTCCACGGATCCCCATCTGGGTGGTCGGCGCCTGGCCGAGCGAGCGGTCGATGAGCCGGGCCCTGCGCTACGACGGCCTGCTGCCGTACTGGCTTGCCAAGACCAGCGGACTGGCCCGGCCCGAGACCCCCGAGCAGCTGGCGCAGATGCGCGACTGGATCGGCCAGCGGCGCAGCCTCGAGGGGTTCGACATCGCCATGGAGGGGATGACTCCGGCTGACGATCCGGCGGCGGCCGCTGATACGGCCCGGCGGTGGGGCGAGGCGGGCGCCACCTGGTGGATCGAATCGGACTGGTCGAACTTCGAGCTGGAGCCGATGCGGCGCCGCATCGAGGCCGGACCTCCCCGATAGCCGAGCTGATCGATTGGCGCTGCGGCTCAATCCTTGCTGGCGCGCATGGCGCGGAAGGAGACCCAACCGATCGCGATCGCGACCGCGCCAAGGATCAGGAATGGCTGCTCGGGGCCGATGAAGATGCCGCGGATCGCGAAGGCTAGGTGGCCGGCGGCGGCGCCGAGGGAGACTGCCAATCGCTTGCGCGAGGGTCGCTCACGGATCGCAAATGCGAGCCTCGTGCTGAAGGCGGACAGGATGCCGAAGCCAATGATCAGCAGCCAATCGGTCTGCGAACCGCCATAGGCCAGTGCATATGAGAGCAGGTAAACCGCGTACGCCCCTTCGAGGACTGCGACAACCGCCCAGCTCCAGCCCGTAACGGATGCACCGAGGAGGCGCGGCGGAGCCTGAGTCTCGCCCGGCAGGCTGACCGGCTCGGCGCCACGGAAATGGGCGAGCAATGCGACGCGTCCGCTGACCCCCAGTTTCACGTAGATGCTGGACAGGTGCGAGCGCACCGTGGCCTCGCTGACCGACAGCCGCTCCGCGATCTCGCGCGCCGGCGCACCGGTCAGCGCCTGGTCCAGGACGGACTGCTCCGCGGGCGTGAGTGCGGATGCCTTCGCCAGCATCAGCTCGGGTGACTCGCCTGACATGGCAACAGCATGCGATCCCGTCGCTGCGTTGGCATCCCCGAAATGAAGGAAATTCACCCGGCGAACCGATGAATTTCAGCCACTGAGCGCAACGCACGGCCGGCGGTCGGGCCGCTACTCCTCGGCCTTCTTGCGCCGGGCGCCCGCGCGAACTTCGTGCGGGAATGCGCGCATGAGGCGTCGCAGCAGGGCATGGAGCGTTTCCTTCTCGTCGTCAGTCAGGACTGAGGCGATGAGGGCTTCGCGGCCGGCCTGTGTGTCGGTCGCCCTGTCCCACGCGGCGTGTCCTGCCTTCGTCGGCTCGACCAGCACCCCGCGGCGATCATCTGGATCGGGCAGACGGCGCACAAGGCCGGCCTCCTCGAGGCGATCGAGCCGGTTGGTCATGGCGCCGCTGGAGAGCCCCAACCCCTCCGCCAGCTGCCCGGCCGACAGGCGGTATGGCGGACCCTGGTAGCGAAGCCAAGCGAGGACCCGATGGGTGCGCCGGTCCAGCCCGAATTCAGCCAGCGTCGTCTCCATGGAGTGGTCGAAATAGCGGGAGAGGGTGCCGATCCGCTCGACGATCCCCTCGGTCAATCGGTCGAGGCCCGGGATCTCGCGAACCCATACGTCAAGCATCTTGTCGAGGGAATCCGGCCGGTCCGCGGTGGCTTCCTTCGTGGTCTTCACCCCACAGTATCGGCACCAACTCCTCTTGATGTCAAGCCTCTTGACATCAAACGACCCACCGTCTACACTTTCGGAAAAGTCTTGAGATCAAGAGTCTTTGACTGGAAGGACTAGGCCACGGGCCGCCAGGTGGAGGCAAACCATGAACGCATACATCACTCAGCGGGCAGCTTCGCTCGGCGCAGGGC
>JBKOZM010000077.1:0-1983 GCA_046725855.1 Chloroflexota bacterium
CACACCCAGTTCGACAGGGTGGCCAGGATCAGCCCACGCCGGCGCAGCTCACGGAGGGCGGGATAGACGTCGGGGAAGACGTGCCAGTGGCTCGTGACCATGAACAGCTCGGACAGGCGGCGGAAGAACGACTCGGGCATCGGTCCCACACCCAGCTCGGAGAGGGCCATCTGGTCGATCTCCATCGTCCGGCGAAAGGTCGCCTCCTCGCTCGGCTCGAAGCCCTCGTCCAGTCCCCAGCCGCCATGCCGGTAGGCCGCACGCAGGGCGCGCTGCAGGTCCTCCACCGTCACGTGCACGCCCACCTCCTCGAACGCCATGGCGTACACGTGCTCCCACGACGGGTTGGGGCGCATCAGGGTATCGCCGACGTCCAGGAAGACGGCGCGGTACGGCTTCATCGGTCCAGCCTTGGTCACCCCGCCAAGCCTACCCGAGTCAGACCGATGCTCGCGCCCGGCCCGCAGGCCCGGCGCGGCTCAGGCGACGGACAGGCCCATCTGGTTGAGGATCTGGTAGATCTGGGTCCGGTACTGCATCCCCGACGCGTGGCGTGACAGCCAGCGCAGGTAATCCGGGTCGTGGCGCGCCAGGTCACGAAGGGTCCAGCCCTCGTAGCGACCGAACTCCAGCCGCGTGCCGGCGCTCGCACCGCGCGCCGGCGCCGGCTGTCGCATGCCCGCGCCGATGCTCGAGTCGTCACGCTGGGTGAAGGCGAACTTCGCACGGCGCGCCTCGCGGTCGAACCGGCCGCGCTCCTCCGGGTCACGCACGATGGCATACGCTCGGTTCAGCTCGGCCATGCGCCGAGCCGCGAAGACGCTCGGGTCACGATCGGGGTGGTACTTCAGCGCCAGTGCACGGAAGGCGGCGTGGATGACCTCCTGCTCGGCGCTCGGGGCAACCTGCAGGATCCTGTAGGGATCGGTCGCCGGGTCGGCGCGCTCGGGCATGCGTCAGTCGTTGTAGAGCCGCTCTTCGACCAGCTTCTCGGCCGTGATCCGGCCGGTCGGGTCGAAGCAGCTGTACTCGAAGAGCTTCTCGAACTCCAGGTCGACGTTGTCCTGGCCGCCGCGGTTCTTCTCCACAGTCAGCACCACCCAGTCGCGGTAGCGCTGCGCCTGATACGGGTTGAACTCGATGTTCACCTTGGCGACGATGTGGTACTTGTCGTTCATGATCAGGATGATGTCGCTCTCGTAGTTGATGGCGCTGCTGCCGCGCAGGTGATGGTTGCGCAGGCGCTTCGCCTTCAGCCCTTCGCGGTCGGCGGCCACGATGGCGACCACCGGGATCTCCTCCGCCAGCGCGATGTCCTTGAGCCCGCTGACGATGCGGGTGACCTTCTCCGCCTCGTCCGACGGCTCGGGGATGACCGGCACCTTCTGGAGGTAGTCGACGAACAGGACCATCCGCCGTTCCTCGGCGCCGCGGTGCTCGTCGACGAGCGCCCGCAGGTTGTCGATGGTCGAGGCGGTGGCCGTGCCGCGCAACAGGTAGAGGTTGCTGCCGTAGCGCGCGATGCGCTCCAGCGACGGGCGCAGGCGCGGGTTTGACCCCAGCTTGGCGCGCTGGCCGGTCTCGGCGGCGGCGGTGTAGCTGCCCAGGACCTCCTTCTTGACGTCCTGGATCTTGACGGCGCCCGACTTGGCCGGCAGGTGGGCCAGCGCCGACTCCATGGCGATCAGGCGCTGGATGAGGTATTCCTCCTCGTGCTCGAAGCACACATACAGGACGGTCGCCTGTCCGGAGGCCGCCATGTTGCGGGCCATCTGCAGCGCGATGGTCGTCTTGCCGGCGCCCTGGGCGCCGCCGATGAGCATCAGCTCGCCAGGCCGCAAGCCACCGCCGATCGTCTTGTCCATGGGCACGAAGCCCGTGGCGATCGGCTGGAACTCCTCCACGTGGCCGGAGGCGATTCGCTCGTTCAGGTTGGTCAGCACGTCCAGCGCCGAACGCGGGGCCAGGGTCCCAGCCCCAACC
>JBKOZM010000078.1:0-4380 GCA_046725855.1 Chloroflexota bacterium
GTGCCGATTGGGGAGGCAGCTGTGGCGATTACGACGGCCGCGCCCCATCGGTCTGACGCCTACGACGCCAACCGCTTCGTGATCGAGGCCATCAAGCAACGGCTGCCAATCTGGAAGCGCGAGCGCTTCACGGACGGCAGCGAATGGAAGCGTCCGGGAGCGTGATCGGGACGGCTCACTGGGCATCGAGCTGTGCGAGCCAGGCAGCCGTGGCACGTGGGCTCCGGAGGTGGACGACGGCGATGTCGGGCCGCGCGGCGAGGAGCCTAGGGTAGTCGCGACGCCGGCGGCGATAGGTGGACAGGATCCACCACAGCAGGCCGTCGCGACGCAGAAGCGTCGACCAGCGCTCACGATTGCCGGTGCCTGGCCAGATCTCCTCCTGCGTCCGAATCCGGCGCGCCGTTCGGACCAGGTAGCGTCGGATGATGGTGGCCAGCGAGCAGTCGAGCCACACGACCGCCTCGGCGCGTTCCCAGATCAGCGCGCGCACCGCGCTGTAGTTGCCGTCGACGACCCATCCGTCGCCGGCGACCGCTGCCGCCACGCGGTCGCCCATCGTCTCGATGGAGGCATGCGCCCAGTTCGCCTCCCAGTGCAGCGCGTCGAGTTCGACGTGGGGGACGCCCAGCTTCCTGGCGAGGGCGATGGCAACCTGCGTCTTGCCCGATGCGCTGGTGCCGACCACGTTCACACGTCGGTACGCAAAGGGTATCGGTCGTTCCACGGGCATGGGCGGCCGACATTGTACGAATAGGAGGCTCGATGCCCCGGCTGGCGCACCGGGTGCGTGCCATGCACAATGCGCCGTGATGTCGACCCCGAAACCCGGCCAGATCCGCTGTCCGACCTGCCTCCGATCGACTCCGCCCGCGGCGTTCTGCACGCAATGCGGGTCGCCGATCCCGGCCTCGGCCAGGGTTCGACCGCGCGGCATGGACCGCGAGGAGCTGGAGGATCGGCTCCGCATGCGTCGCCCCGGCGATCCGGGATTCCGGCGCGGGATGCCACTGGAGGATGCCTCCTCGGCGCCTGACGCGGGACGTCCCCAGGGCTACCTGCCGTTCGAGCCGGAGCCAGAGGATCAGCTTGCGGCACGCGAGGCGGCCCAGGCGGCACAGCGGTACGTGGACAACACGCCGCCGGACTTCGACGTGCCGCCGCCGGAGCCGGAGCCGGAGCCGGGGCCAACGGCTGTCGAGCCGCCTGCGGTCGAGCAGCCGCCGATCGAGCCACCCAAGCCTGAGCCGTCGCCCTACGCGCCGCCGCCAGCCGCCGCTCCGCCGCCGTACGTTGACCCCACGCCCAGCGCGGTACCGCCCGCCTACGCAGGCTGGGAAGGGGAGGACGTGGATCGGGCGGAGCCGGCGTACCAGCCCGGCTACGAGGACGAGGCCTACCCATATGTCTATGGCCGGCGCGGCGACGGTGGGCGCCGCGGCGGGGGAGCCCTGCCGATCATCGGCTTCATCGCCCTGTGCGCGCTGGCGCTGGCGGTCGGCGCCGTGCTGGCTGGGGTCTTTGCGGGCCCTGACAACGTCGCCGAGGCGACCCCGACGCCGACCCTGGCGCTCGCCAGCCCGACGCCGGAGCCGACGCCGAGCGAGACCGCGGCGGCTTCCGAATCGGCCGCAGCCAGCTCGACCCCGGAGCCGGCCGATGGGCCGGTCACGTTCCCGGACGGTGCGGTCCTTACCGTCCAGCCATGCGCCACGCGCGATATGTCCTTCGACGGCTGCGACGTGGACGGCAGTGTCGTGGGCGGCGACGTCTGGGTCTGGATCGGATTCGAGAAGGCCCAGGCATCCGACGTGTTCCTGCTCCAGCTGCGAAGCGGCGACCAGACCATCGACGAGCAGGAGAAGGCCCTTGGCGAGATTCTGACCTGCGAGACCCGTGGTGAGCCGGTCTGCTCCGGCTACCTCATCGGCGCCGCGTATCGGGACCTGGATCCGGGCGAGTACGACCTGGTCCTCCGCCGCAACGGCGACTTCGCCGACAGCGCCACGTTCCGCGTCGAGGGCAGCGAGTAGGCGCTAGTCCAGCGCCGTCGGGCGTGCTGTGTCCCCGGTGTCGCGTCGCCGCGCCGCGAGCACGCTGATCGCCTCGAGCACGCAGCGGTGGGCCGCCATCGCGGTGACCTCGGCAACGTCGTAGGCCGGTGCCACCTCCACCACGTCCATGCCCGCCAGCTCGACGGCGCCCACCACCTGGCGGATGGCACGCAGCAGCTCACGGGTCAGAAGGCCGCCCGGCTCGGGCGTGCCGGTGCCCGGCGCCATGCCCGGGTCGATCACGTCGATGTCGACCGACAGGTAGATCAGCTCCGGCCCCTCGAGGGCCTCCGCGATGGCGTCCGAGACGACCGCCTCCGCGCCGCGCTCCTCGATCTCGGTCATGAAGTGGCAGCGCAGCTCGTGGCGTCGCATCCATTCGACAGTCTCGGGCGGCGGCCAGTAACCGCGCAGTCCGACCTGGACGAAGTTGCGGCCCGCCACCGCGCCCGACTCGATCAGGCGCCGCATGGGGGTGCCATGCGAGCGGAGCACGCCCCAGGTGGAGGCCGCCGCATCCGGGTGAGCGTCGAAATGGACCACGCCGAGGCGTCTGGGGCCCGCGGCCTCGGCCACCGCGGTCGCGGCGGGGAAGGTGATCGAGTGGTCGCCGCCGAGCACGATCGGCAGCGCGCCGGCCGCCAGCACCGCCTGCACCTTGCGCTGAATCACCTCGTGGCCGCGTTCGAGGTTGGCCGGCACGATCGGCGCGTCCCCGCCGTCTACCACGTCCAGCCACTCGAACGGTTGGATGCCGAGCTGCAGCGAGTTGATCGAGCCGGCGTGGTACGAGGCGGTGCGGATCGCGCGCGGCCCGAAACGGGCGCCGGGACGGTGGCTGACCGCGTCGTCGAATGGTGCGCCCACGATCGCCACGTCCGGCCGTCGCGCCGCGAGGGCCGCGTCATCGGGCAGCCACGGAAGCTTCTGGAAGCTTGGCATCCCGACATAGGCGGGGAGATCGAAGTCGGCGTACTCGGTGTAGGGATCCCCGCCCGACGGGGGGTTCTCATCGTTCGTGCCGCGACGGCGGCGAGCCTCATCGGCCATCGGTGAGGGCGGACGTCCTTGGGCGTCTGCGAGCGGCGCCGTCGCGATGCGGAGCAGGCCGGCTCATCCGAAGCGGCCCGATCCTAGCAGAGTGGGGCGGCCGCGCAATCCCTGCCTGCTACCATCGGCGCCGATGTCCGGGCCACGCCGCCACTACACCATCGAAGAGGCGAATGCGCTCGTCCCGGAGGTTCGCGCCGTGCTCCTGCAGCTTGCCGTGGAGCAGCGCCGCCTGGACGCGGCGCACGCCGAGATGCATCGTCGCCTGGCCGCAGACGGCGACCCGGATGCAGCGGCCGACGCGACCCGCAGCGAGGCACAGGTCGCGGAGATCGGCGAGGGAATGCGCAGCCTGACCGCCCATCTCGAGGAGCTCGGGATCCAGCTGCGCGACGCCGAGATGGGGCTGGTCGACTTCCCAGGCGAGCGCGATGGCAGGCCGGTCTGGCTGTGCTGGCGGCTGGCCGACGCATCGGTTGCCTTCTGGCATGGGAGCGATGAGGGCTTCGCCACCCGACGGCCGTGGTGAGGACGTCCCGCGCTTGACCCGGTTCGCGGTGCTGGGGGACTGCACCCTCGACATCGTGGTGGCGGCCGAGCGAGCGCGCCGGCGCGGCGGCGACGTCCCGGCCCGGATTCGACTCGGCCCCGGCGGTCAGGCCGCCAACGTGGCCGTTCGCCTGGCGCGGATGGGCCGGCCGGATGCCTCAGTCCGGCTCGTGGCGCCAATGGCCGATGACCTGGCCGGCCGCCTGCTCCGCGGTGCGCTGGCCAGCGACGGCGTCGTGGTAGCCGCGCTGCCGGCCGCCAGCAGCGCGGCGGTCGCCGTCCTGCTCGAGGCCGATGGCGAGCGAACGATGCTCTCGGACCGGCGGTCGCTGGCCACCGGGGCTGCCGCCGCGGCCCTGGCCGATGTCGACTGGGTGCACTGCTCCGGCTACGCCCTGGTGGACGACGAGACGGGCGACGAGCTGGCCGCCGCCCTGGGCGCGCGCGCAGCAGTCGTGACGTTGAGCGTGGGGGGCGGATCGGTGCCTCCCGAGGCGCGTCGGGCCGCGCGCTTCCGCGCCCGGCTGCGCTCGGTGGCCCCGCAGCTCTGCCTGCTGAACCGGGACGAGGCAGCCGCGTTGCTCGGCCGCCGCTCCGCTCTGACCGCACGGCGGGCCGCCATGCTGCTGTCCGACCTGGCGGAGGTGGTGGTCGTGACCGATGGGCGTGGCGGCTCCGTCGCGACCCTCGGCGGCCGTGCCCTCACCGCTCCGCCGGAGGTGGCGGC
>JBKOZM010000079.1:0-4607 GCA_046725855.1 Chloroflexota bacterium
AACAGGAAGAGCTGGCCCAGCGAAAGCGCCAGCAGCACGGTGGCGACTACGTTGAGGGCCGATGAGATCTGATCGATGCGAATTGTTGGCATCGGTGTCGACTGCCTTCGCGTTCGGCTGGTCTGAATCGCCACCCACCAAGCGAGGAACCCCACGAGTGGCAGTGCGAGAACCCAGACCGCCAGCAAAGATAGGGTGGCGATCGTTGCGAGCAGGGCTCCCAGGTGAGGGCGGTTCGAAACGGCGACAAACGTGAAGAGGAGCACCATCGCAACCGCCATGGCCACGAGCAAAGGACGCCACAGCGTCCACAGAGGCGCGGAGGACGCCAGATACAGGGCGATCACCCAGGAAGCGGCCGCCGCGGGTGGATGCCAATCGAGCGGAAGGCGACCGCGACGCATCGACTGCTCGTGCCCGGCCAATTGGCCGCCCATCAGGCTCCGTGCGGCTCTCGAGGTCGCCTGATCCTGCCCGTACCCATCGATGGCGCCGCCCATCGCACTTGACTGGGCGGAAGGAGATGTACCGCGCTCAAGGCAGGTCGAGGTCGGGTTGCTGGATCTCGATGCGCGGCTGGGTCATCGGCCCACCAAGGGGGTAGTCCAGGATCGGGATCTGAGCGCCGGCCAGGCGCATCCCGCCGCCGATCAGCAGCAGCACGAACAGGAAGAGCACCAGCCATCGCATCGGGCGCAAGCGTACGAGACCGATGCAACCCTTCGCGCGCGAATGGGCTGTTGACCGATCCTGACATACTGGCAGGGAGTATCTAGCAAGTCCGGAGACCGATGGACGACCACGCGCATCACCAGCACGGCGCGCACCACGACCACGACGTAGAACCGAAGCCGCAACATCCCGTCGAGCCCGGGGATCGCGACGAGCACAGCGGACACGCCGCGCATCACGAGGACCATAGCGAGCACGGAGACCACGGCGGGCACGCGGCTCACGACGAGCACGGCGGGCACGCGGGCCACGACATGCACGCCGGCCACGACCCGGACGCCTTCCGCCGCCAGTTCTGGATCGTCCTGGCGCTGACGATTCCGGTCGTCGTCTGGAGCGAAGAGGTCCAGGCGTGGCTGGGCTACACCGCGCCGACGTTCCCGGGATCGGACTGGATCCCGCCCGTTCTGGGGACCGTCGTCTTCGCCTACGGCGGGCTGGTCTTCCTGCGTGGTGCGCAGGCGGAGCTGGCCGATCGGCTTCCGGGGATGATGACCCTCATCAGCTTGGCGATCGTGGTCGCCTTCGTCGCCAGCTGGGCCGCCACCCTGGGCGTCTTCGAGGTCGACGTGTGGTGGGAGCTCTCGACCCTGATCGCCGTCATGAGCCTGGGCCACTGGTTGGAGATGCGTTCGATCATGCAGGCGCAAGGGGCGCTCCAGGCCCTGGCCGAGCTCCTGCCTGACACGGCCGAGCGGCTCACAAGCTCAGGCACCGAGACCGTCCCGCTCAGCGCATTGGCCGAGGGCGACCTGGTCCTCGTCCGCCCCGGGACGCGGGTGCCGGCGGATGGCGAGGTCGTAGAGGGCGCGGCCGACGTCGACGAGTCCATGATCAGCGGCGAGTCCCGCCCCATCCCCAAGGGCCAAGGCGACACGGTCGTGGCCGGCAGCGTGGCCGCCGGCGGCAGCCTGCGGGTGCGAGTCACGGCCACCGGTGAGCAGACCGCGCTGGCGGGAATCATGCGCCTGGTGGCCGAGGCCCAGGCATCGAGCAGCCGGGCCCAGGTCCTGGCCGACCGTGCCGCGGCGCTCCTCTTCTTCGTCGCCGTGGGAGCGGGCATCCTCACCCTGGCCGTCTGGATCGGGATCGGCCAGCCGGAGGAGGCGCTCATCCGCACCGCGACCGTGCTCGTCATCGCCTGCCCACACGCGCTGGGGCTGGCGATCCCGCTGGTCATCGCCATCAGCACCACGCTCGGCGCGCGCAACGGGCTGCTGGTCAAGGACCGCCTGGCGCTGGAGCGGGCTCGGGACGTGGCGGTCGTCATCTTCGACAAGACCGGGACCCTGACGCGCGGCGAGCCAGTGCTCGCCGCGGTGAGCGCCGCGTCCGGGACCGATGAACAGGAGCTCCTCTCCGTTGCTGCCGCCGTGGAGGCCGACAGCGAGCACCCGCTGGCGCAGGCCATTGTCCGCGGTGCGCGTGAACGCGGGGCACGTCCCGACCCCGCCACGGGATTTCAGGCTATGCCCGGCGTCGGCGCTCGTGCGACGGTCAGCGGGAGGGAAGCCTTGGTTGGCGGGCCACATCTGCTCGCTGATCTGGGCGTGCAGCTCCCGGCCGAGCTCCAGTCGCAGGCGAATGCGTGGGCTGACGATGGCCAGACGGTGCTGTTCGTCGTCGCGGACGGTCGCGTTTCCGGAGTCCTGGCGCTGGAGGATGAGATCCGACCGGAATCGGTCGAGGCCGTGCGGCGCTTGCACGACATGGGGCTGCGGGTCGCCATGATCACGGGCGATGCGCAGGCGGTTGCCGACAGCGTGGCCCGGCGCATTGGGATCGACGAGGTGGCCGCCCAGGTCCTGCCCGCCGACAAGGCGGATGCGGTCAGGCGCTTCCAGGCAGGTGGTCAGCGCGTGGCGATGGTCGGGGACGGCGTGAACGACGCGCCCGCGCTGGCACAGGCGGACGTGGGGATCGCCATCGGTGCCGGCACCGACGTGGCCGTGGAATCCGCGGGCATCGTCCTCGTGCGCGATGACCCGCGCGACGTAGCCGGGGCGATCGAGCTGTCGCGCGCCACCTATCGCAAGATGATCCAGAACCTGGCCTGGGCCACCGGCTACAACGCGATCGCCATCCCGGTGGCGGCCGGCGTGCTGGCGCCCATCGGGGTCACGCTGCCGATGAGCGTGGGCGCCCTGGTGATGAGCGCCTCGACCATCGTGGTGGCCGTCAACGCCCAGCTCCTGCGCGGCCTCCGCCTCCGTCGCTGAGCCGTATCCTCCGGAGATGCCGGTACTCTCGTGGCGGCGCGCCCTGCTCGTGGTCCTGGCCACTGTCCTGGCCGTTCTCGCGGGAATCGTCCTGGTCGCGCTGCTTCGCCCTCGTGCGGCCGTCGGCCTGAACCCGCCAGCCTCCCTTCCGGCCACGCCAGACGGCGCTGAGGTCCTGCTGGCCGTGGGTGACATCGGCTCCTGTGAAGGCGAGGCCGATGACGCCGTCGCCGCCCTGGCCTCCTCGCTGCCCGGCGCGGTCGCCCTGCTAGGCGACATCGCCTACGAGGATGGCTCGGCGGCTGACTTCCAGCGCTGCTTCGAGCCGGCCTGGGGCCCGATGCGGTCGCGCTTCCACCCCGTAGCTGGCAACCATGAGTACGCGACGCCGCAGGCATCGGGCTATTTCGACTGGTTCGGCTCGGCTGCCGGGACGCCCGGGCAGGGCTGGTACTCCTTCGAGCTGGGGGCATGGCATGCCGTGGCGCTCAATTCGAACTGTGGAGCGGTGGATGGCTGCGACGCGGGCTCGGCGCAGCTCGCCTGGCTGGAGTCGGACCTCGCCGCGCATCCGTCCGTGTGCCTCCTCGCGATGTGGCACCACCCGCGCTACAGCTCGGGCCGTCACGGGAGTGCCGAGGTGATGGATCCGTTGTGGGACGCGCTGGTCGCGCAGGGCCTCGACGTGGCGCTGACGGCGCATGACCACTCGTACGAGCGGGTGGCCGCCGACGGCGCGCGGGAGTTCGTGGTGGGCACCGGCGGTCGCTCGCTGTACACGCTCGAGCGCGGCCCGCTGCTCGAGACCGAGGTGCGCCACGCGGGAAGCTATGGCCTCCTCTGGATGGCGCTGGCCCAGGACTCCTACGAGTGGCAGTTCCTCTCGCTCGGCGAGCCCGCCTTCACGGATTCGGGGAGCGGGGACTGCGCCTAGAGGACCGCCCGGTCCCCCGGCTTGTCGGCCGGCGGCAGCGGCCACGACGCAGCGCCGCCCACGCGGCTTCCCGCAACCGGGCGCTGCAGGCCGCGCTGGTAGGCCAGCAGCCCGACCAGCAGCACCAGGTGGAAGAGCGCCGACCAGATGGAGTCGAACTGGTTCAGGTAGAAGCCGATGAGGTCCTCCACCAGCAGCGCCAGCACCAGTGAAAGCGACGCCAGGCGCAGCCCTTCCCGCGTCCTGCCCAGCGCGACCATCACCACCCCCGGCACGAGCAGCGCCCCGGTGAAGCCCTGCACGAAGAGCTGGGCCGTCTCCAGCGCATCGGTGGTCGAGGTGCTGCCCACCACCACCCCCACGAGACCGGTCACGAGCGCACCCACCGCGATCACGGAGCGCGCCCCGATCACGGTCAGCGTGGCCCCGTACAGCCACTTCGCCCCGCGATGGCCCAGGAGCCGATCCCGACGAGCGCTCCACCATCGGTTCAGGCGCTCGAACAGGCCCTGGCGCTCCGCCATGATGTCGGTCTTCGGCGAACGCACGAACTCGAGCAGGGTGGCCGCCAGGCGACGGTGGTCCTCCAGCCGCGCCTCTTCTGCCACTGTGGCGAGGCGCTGCTCCAGGACATCACGCTCGCTCGGCTCCAGGTCGCGCTCGATCGCCTCCTCCAGCTCGTCCAGGGCGGCGAGCAGCTGGCTGCGCGGGTCCCGCGCCAG
>JBKOZM010000080.1:0-3154 GCA_046725855.1 Chloroflexota bacterium
TTCTCGCGCAGGGCCTCGACCTTGGCCAGGGCGTCGCCCACCTCGCTGCCCCCGAGGGTGTCCAGCCGGGCCTCCGCCGCCAGCACCGCCGTGTCGAGCTCGGCCAACCGGCGCTCGAGCAGGGTCTGCTCGTTGCGCAGCTCGGCCCGGGCCGCCGTAGTGTCACCGAGGCGCCGCTTGAGCGTGGCCAACTCGCGGCCGGTGACGAACACGTGAAGAGCCCGCAGCTCGGTCACCAGATCACCGTGCCGGCGGGCGGCCTCGGCCTGGCGTTCGAGCGGTCGGAGCTGCCGGCGCACCTCGCGCAGCAGGTCGCCAAGCCGCACCAGGTTGCCCTCGGTGGCGGCCAGGCGACGTTCGGAGCGTTCCTTCCGCTTGCGGTGCTTGAGGATGCCGGCGGCCTCCTCGACGACGAGCCGTCGGTCCTCGGGCCGGGCGTTGAGGACGGCGTCGATCTGCCCCTGCCCGACGATGACATGCTGCTGGCGGCCCACCCCGGTGTCGCTGAACAGCTCCTGCACGTCGAGCAGCCGGCAGGGCACACCGTTGATGGCGTACTCGCTCTCGCCCGACCGCCAGAGCGTGCGGGTGACGGTCACCTCGGTGAAGTCGATCGGCAGCAGCCCGGCGCCGTTGTCGATGGTGAGGCTCACCTCGGCCCGCCCGAGCGCGGGGCGGTGGGTGGTACCGGCGAAGATGACGTCCTCCATCTTCTGGCTCCGAACCGCGGAGGGAGCCTGGGCACCCAGCACCCAGCCGATGGCGTCTACCACGTTCGACTTGCCCGACCCGTTGGGGCCGACCACGACCGTGACCCCCGGCTGCATCTCGAGGTTGGTGGTCTCCGCGAAGGACTTGAATCCCTTGAGGGTCAGCGCCTTGAGGAACATCGGTTGACGAGGCTACGTGCCCGCCGAACGGGGATCGGGGACGGTCGGGTCCAGCGCTCGACCGGACGCGTGCTCAGACCTGGCAGCTCGGGCACCAGTAGGTGAGCTTGCCGCCGCTGCGAGCCTTGGTGACCGTGCCCCGGCACCGCCGGCACGGCTGTCCGTCGCGTCCCCACACCTGCAGCTCGTCCTGGAAGCTGCCCGCCTTGCCGTGCAGGTCGGTGAACGGGTGCTCGTCGGTGGACGTGCCGTGGTGCTTGGTGGCCTCGTGCAGTATCTCGACGAGCGAGCGGTAGAGCCGCCGGATCTCCATGGTCGACACGGTCGAGACGAGGCGGTCGGGCCGCAAGCCGGCGTCGTAGAGGATCTCGTCGGCGTAGAGCCCGCCGAGCCCGACGACGAAGGTCTGGTCGAGGAGCAACGACTTGAGCTTCTCGGTGCGGCGGGTCACCAACGACTGCGCGAACGATGTCCACGACACAGGGTTTGCGACCGGGTCGAGCCCCAACTCGCCGAGCGCCGGCACCTCCTCGAGCAGCAGCTCCGGCGTCACCACGAAGGCCTCGGCCTTGCCCTCGGGGTCGGACAGGCGCAGCTGCCCGCCCTGCGTGAAGGTGATCGACAGCAAGAGCTCCTTGGGTGGGTCGTCCTTGGGCGCGGCCCGGAGGAGCTGGCCTGACTCGCCGACGTCGAACACCAGCAGCTCGCCCGTGTCGAGCGCCTGCACCAGCAGCGAACCCCGGCGGTCGACGTTGCGGATCTTGGCGCCCTCGAGGCGCGCCTGGAACACCTTGCGGGTGCCGTTGCGGTGGGTGGCCTTGGGCACCGGCACGTCGACCGACTTCACGCGGCGACCCACCGTCTCTCGCTCGAGACCCCGGCGCACGGTCTCGATTTCGGGCAGTTCAGGCATGGTCGCTCTCCAACTGGGCCATCAACGTGGCGTAGGCGTCGCGGGCGGCGACCTGTTCGGCTTGCTTCTTCGACCGCCCGTCGCCCGTCCCGCGGGGGACGCCGGCGACGGCGACGGTCACGTGGAATCGGCGGGCGTGGTCGGGTCCCTCGGCGAGGGTCTCGTAGCGCGGCGCCTCGTCGAAGTGGCGGGCGGCCAGCTCCTGCAGGCGGCTCTTGTAGTCCTGGCCGCCGGGGCCGCCGGCGTGGGCCTCGGCGACCCGGGCGCCGAGCAGCCGCAGCACCAGGTCGTGGGCCTCTTCGGTGCCGGCCGACACGTAGACCGCGCCGAGCACGGCTTCGAGGGCGTCGGCGAGGATGGACGGCTTCTCGCGCCCGCCCGACTGCTCCTCGCCCTTGCCGAGGAGCAGGTGGTCGCCGAGCTTGAGCTCGTCGGCCACCTCGGCCAGCGTGACGGCGTTGACGACGGCCTTGCGGACGTCGGTGAGCTCACCCTCGCTGAGCGTCGTGTAGGCGTGGAAGGCGTGATCGGTGATGATCAGCCCGAGCACCGCGTCGCCGAGGAACTCGAGCCGCTCGTTGGACTCGTGGCCCGGGTTCTCCGCGCACCAGGAACGGTGTACGAGCGCCGGTGCGAGCACCTCGGGGTCGTCGATGTTGACGCCTAGGCGTCCGGCCAGCTCGTCGAGGTGCGGAACGGGAAGCGCGATCTTCGTCGCCTCAAAGTCGCGCGAGGACGTAGTCGACGGCATCGCGCACCGACTTGATGTCCTCGAGGTCTTCGTCCTCGATGCGAAAGCCGACGCTGCGCTCCCCCAGCTCCTCCTCGAGCGCTTCGGCCAGCTCGATCAGAGCGAGCGAGTCGGCATCGAGGTCGTCGGTGAACGAGTCACCTTCGTGGATGGTGGAGGGCTCGACCTCGAGGATGTCGGCCAGACGGTCACGGATGAGGTCGAAGACCTGCTGGCGGTCGAGGGGGCTGCGCTCGACATGGGTCTCGGCGGGCACTGCTGGATACTCCTGGTCACGGGCAAGAACGGGCGGCAGTGTACCGGGACCGATGTTTGTGCGCTTGTGAACGATCAGGCTGCGGCGACGGCGGCGCGCAGTCGGTCGACGATGCCGGCCTCGACCATTTCGCCCGCCACCCGGGTGGCGTTGACGATGGCGGTCGCCGACGACGATCCGTGGCTGATGATGCACACTCCGTCGAGGCCGAGCAGCATGGCCCCACCGGTGTTGTCGGGATCGAGCGTGCCGTAGAGCGGCATCAGCGCCCCCAGCGCCTCGTCGGCCACCGTGGTGGCGCTGAGCCCCTCGAGCACGGCGCCCACCAGCGATCTCATACCGCC
>JBKOZM010000081.1:0-7366 GCA_046725855.1 Chloroflexota bacterium
GCCCGGATCCCTCGCCCCACAGCTTGAACGCGACCCAGTCGTGATCGGTTGAGAGGGTGGCGTCGGTTGGCGTCCCGAAGGTCTGGACCGGGATCTCCTTGGTCTCGGTGGCCGTCACCAACTCCAGTCGCGCGTCAGGAGCCTCGACGTCGACCGTGTAGACCAGCGCCCCGACCGGCTCCGGCTCGGCAGCCACGGGGGGTGGCGTGGGCTCCGCGGTCGGCAGCGGCGTCATCTCCAGGCTGGCCGTCGGTGCCGGAGTGGTCGAGACGATGGCTGTGGCACTCGGCGAGCCGGTCTGCCCGGTGGGCGGCAAGCGCAGGCTGCTGAACACGACGACGGCCAGCACCCCGGCCGCCACCGTGGCCGCCGAGGCGAAGATCCCAACCAACGGTCCTGGCCGCCGCCACCAGGGCGAGGTCCCCAGGCGTCCGGACTCGATTCCGGTCCGAACTCGCGCGGCCAGGTCGCGCGGCGGCAGGACGTGGTGCATGCCCGAGATCAGGCGCCGCTGCTCGGTGAAGGCGGCCAGCGTTTCGCGACAGGCGGGGCATGAGGCGAGGTGCGCATCCAGCAGGGCCCGCTCGGCGTCGCTCAGGTCGCCGGTGAGGGACGCGCTCAGCAGCTCGTCGGGGTGCTCGCCGGGGCGCAGGAAGCTCATCGGACCAACCCTTCCGCGGCCAGGTGGCGGCGCATCTCGCCGCGAGCCCGGCACAGCAGCGTGCGCACCGCTCCGTACGACAGGCCCATCACCTCGCCGACCTGGTGGGCGCTCATGTCCTCCAAGTCCGAGAGGATGAGGCACTGGCGATGGTTGGGCCGCAGCTGCAGCAGGGCGCGCTGGATCCGCTCGTCGAGCATGGCGCCGATCACCTGTGCCTCCGGTCCCGGCCGGTGGTCGGGCCGCTCGTGGTGGCGCTCCTCGTCGGCGCCCATGGGGCTGAACCAGCGCCGACGGCGCATCTCGTCGATCGCGGTGTTGGTCGCGATGCGGTAGAGCCAGGCGCGGGTCGAGGTCTCATCGGTCAGGGTGTTGAGCTTGCGGTAGGCCTTGATGAACGTGTCCTGCGTGATGTCGGCCGCGCGATCGGCGTCGCCGACCATGCGCAGCACGTAGTTGTAGATCGGCGACGAGAACTCCTCGAACAGCCGATCGAATGCGACCTGCTCGGGGACCAGGCTCACCGCCGGTGACCCGATCGCGACCCGGCCAAGCCCGATCGACAGCACCCGGCCCTCCACTGCAGTTGGTCCCCCGTCTGCCTCCCCTGACGCATCGATCTCCACCCGTGTTACGCGGACCGATGGAGGTGCGCCCGCAGGACCTCGGCGGCGAACTCAGGGGCCGCCGGGTTGACGGCCAGGGCGGTCGCGCGCTCCAGGCCGGCGATCACCCGCAGGCGGGGATGGAGCTCCCAGTGCCAGTGGAACGTCTGGTCCAGCCGCTCGCCCGCCGGCGCGGTATGCAGGAACAGGTTGTAGGGCGGGTCGCCCAGCGCGTCGAGCGCGCCCAGCGTGCGCTGCAGCGTGGCCGCGGTGGCGGCCAGGTCATCGTCGTCGAGCGCGGTGAAGTCAGCCGCGTGGGTGCGCGGCACGATCATCAGCTCGAACGCGGAGCGGCTGGCGGCCGGAGCGAACACCACGAAGCGCTCCTCGGCCAGCACCAGCCGCTCGCCCGACTCCTCCTCGGCGCGGGCCAGGCCACACCACACGCAGGTTCGGGTCTTGATCTGGTGGCGCGCGCCGCCGCCGATCTCCTCGGCGATCCAGTGCGGCAGCTGCGGGATGGCATACAGCTCGAAGTTGAGGTGCTGGCTGCGCGAGCCGGCCTGACGTCCGTAGCTCTGCACGGCCTGGATGTAGCGCGGGTCGTCGGGCGGATCGGCGGTGCTGCCAAGCTCGCGCATCGTGTCGCGGATGGCACGCAGGAGGTGGAGCGCCAGCCGCGGCGGAGCGTCGGCCAGCCGCTCGTGATGGTCTCGTGGCGCAACCAGGATCTCCCACGACCCGGCCGATGACTCGACCTCCGAGATCGAGAGCTGTGCCGCCGTCTCCTTCGACGAGTCGATGCGATGGAACGCGTCGTGCCGCAGCGTCACGCGCCGCACGGTCGTATCGTCAGCCGCGTCGCCTTCTCCGGCCGGGTCCTCGTCGCAATGGCGGCAATGGGTCCCCTCCACCGGCGCGGCCTCGACCGCGAACGAGGCGTGCTCGAAGGTGCGGTCCGTGACGATGGCCGACCACCAGCCGGTAACCGGGTCGCGCCGCAGCTCGAACACGCTCCGCATCCTAGAGGATCGGCGGGCTGCCCCTCAGAACGTGTATTCCCAGCTCTTCCGGCGGGGCAGGACCAGCCACTCGTCGCGCAGCAGCGACATGACCACCGCGTCCAGGTGCTGGCCGTCCAGGAAATGCGCGTGCCGGAAGGTCCCCTCCTCCGTGAATCCCGCCTTCTGGTACGCCCGATGGCCAGCCTTGTTCGGTTCATAGACCTCGAGCCAGATCCGCTCCAGGCGCAGCTGCCCGAAGCCGAAGTCGCAGATCGCCTGCAGGGTCTCGGTGCCGTATCCCTTGTTCCATTCGGCCTTCTCGCCGATGACGATCCCGAAGCCGGCGTGCCCATTCTCCAGGTCAAGATCACGCAGGTCGGTGGCGCCGATCGGCCGATCGCCGTCGATCAGGCAGATTACGAAGTGGTAGTGGTCCGTGCCCTGCTTCTCGACGACCTTTTCGAACCACTTCTCCTCCATCGCCCCGCTGATCGGCGAGCGGACGGCGAGCAGGCGTGTCACCTCGGCGTCGTTCAGCCAGCGCACGAAGACAGGCAGGTCTGAGCGCTCCGCGGGTCGCAGGTAGATGCGCTCCGCGCGGATGATGGGGGTGGGATGGGGGATTGCCCCCTCGCCGTTCGTCATCGGTCCTTCTAGGCTAGGCTCGTACCGTCGCGCAGGATACAAGGAGGACCGATCAGATGGCCGCCGTCAGAACCGCCACCGCCAGCTGGCAGGGCGACCTGCTGAGCGGAAGCGGCACCACCAGCTCCGGCTCGAGCGAGACGTTCCAGGATCTGCCGATCAGCTGGGGCAGCCGCACCGAGCAGCCGGAGGGCCGCACCTCGCCCGAGGAGCTGCTGGCCGCTGCCCACGCTTCGTGCTTCGCCATGGCCTTCTCGGCCGACCTCGGCCGCGCCGGCACGCCGCCGGAGCACCTGCACGTGGAGGCGGAGGTGACCTTCGACAAGCTGGACGACGGCTGGACCGTGGTCTCGTCGCACCTCACCGTCATCGGCCGCGCACCGGGCGCCACGCCCGAGTCCTTCGACCAGGTGGCGGAGGGCACCCGCGACGGCTGCCCCATCTCCAGGGCGCTCGCCGGCAACGTGAAGCTGAGCGTGGACGCAACCCTCGAGGAGGCGTAGGACGCCTGATCCGGTGGCTGAGGCGCCGACCTCTCGCGATACTGACCGATCCGCGTTCGCGGCTGTTGGCCGCGTCCTGGCGGCGATCGCCGGGTCTTCGTTCGAGCTGGAGCCGGCGCTGACCCAGCTTGCCGCGGAGGCGCAGGGCCTGTGCCGCGCCGACATTGGCTTCGTCTTTCTACGTGACGGCGACCTGTTGCGATTCGCCGCCGCGAGTGGCGGCCGGCCGGAGCACTGGGCGCACGAACGCGAACATCCCGACACGATCGATCGCAAATCGATCAACGGTCGGGTGGCGCTCAGCGGCCAGGTGGTGCACGTCACCGACCTGGCCGCCGATCCGGAGTACGAGGCAGGGGGCTACCAGGTCGGCGGGGTGCGGAGCATGCTCGGCGTCCCGATCCGCACGGCCGATGGCCTGCTCGGCACCTTCGGCCTTGGCCGCACTCGCGTCGAGCCCTTCTCGGACGAGGAGATCGAGCTCGTGACCGTCTTCGCCGACCAGGCGGGCATCGCGATCCGACTGGCGCGGCTCCTGGCCGAGACGCATGAGGCGCTCGAGCGTGAAAGCGCGGTCGGTGAGGTGCTGCAGACGATCAGCCGGTCGACCTTCAACCTCGACCAGGTGCTGCAGACGGTGATCGACAACGCCACGCGTCTCTCGCATGCCGACGAGGGCAACATCCAGCGCGAGGAGCACGGAAGATTCCGCCTGGCCGCCTGGACCGCCGGCGTGCCGCCCGATTTTCGCGCAATCATCGGTGGGCAGATCTTCGAGCCCGGGCGGGGCTCGTTGACAGGCCGCGCGCTGATGGAGCGCCGGCCGGTACAGATCGTGGATGTGCTGGCCGACCGCGAGTACAGCTTCCCCGAGGCCCAGCAAGCGTCGGGGATGCGCAGCGCTCTCGGGGTCCCGCTATTGCGCGATGGGGCGCCGATCGGGGTCCTGATCGTGTGGCGCTTGAAGGTGCAGCCCTTCACCGACCAGGAGATCGCGCTGTTGACGACCTTTGCCGACCAGGCGGCGCTTGCCATCGCCAACGTCGAGCTGTTCGAGACTGTGCAGCGGCAGCGCACGGAGCTGGCCCGCTTCGCGCCGCAGGTGGCAGGCCTGCTGACCAGTCCGGAAGGGGAGCAGCTGCTGGCGGGCCACCGCCGCGAGATCACCGCGCTGTTTGCCGACCTGCGCGGCTTCACCGCCTTCGCCGAGAAGGCAGAGCCGGAAGAGGTGCTCGGCGTCCTGCGGGAGTACCACAACGCCGTTGGGGCGCTGGCCGTGGCGAACGGCGGGACGGTGGAGCACTTCGCCGGCGACGGGCTCATGGTCTTCTTCAACGACCCCCAGCCGGTCGAGGACCACCAGCTCGCGGCCGTGCGCACGGCCTGCGAGATGCGCGATCGATTCGGCGACCTATCGACGGGATGGCGAAAGCGCGGCTACGAGCTGGGGCTCGGAATCGGGATCGCCGCCGGGTTCGCCACCCTGGGGCGCATCGGCTTCGAAGGCCGATACGACTACGGCGCCATCGGCAATTCGGTGATCCTGGCGTCGCGACTGTCAGGCGCTGCCACCGCGGGCCAGATCCTGGTCAGCCAGCGCGTGCTGGCGGCGATCGAGGATCGGGTCGACGCCGATCCGGTGCCGGATCTGGAGCTGAAGGGATTCAGCCAGGCCACGCTGGCCTACGCGGTGAACCAGCTCCAGGATTAGCGGATGGCGTCCACGATCTCCGGCGCCAGGCCCGGGTAGCTCTCCAGGAACTCCACCCGCTCCCGCTTCAGGCGGGCGACCCAGGCGGCGTGCTCATCGGCGCGCCCGGTGCGCTCGTAGAGGCGGCGCGGTTCCAGGATCTCGAGGTCGTCCAGGCCGGGCAGCGCGGCCGCCACCTCGTATCCGAAATCCGGATCCCGCTCCCAGCTGGCGGTCCCCTCCGCGATCGCCTCGACGATCGCCCCCGAATGCTCGATCTCCACCTTCCTGGAGTCCGGCTCCTCGGGCCCCCCGCCCACGCGGCCGGTGTTGAGCAGGTACGCCTCGAACGGATGGCTGGCCATTAGCTCCAGGAAGCGGTTGGCCTGCTGCTCGTCACGGTATGGGTAGAACGGGTTCGTGCCAGGCACGCGCAGGGCACGTCCCTCCTCGGCCTTGCCGCCGGCGCTGGTCCCCTGTGTCTCGCCGAGCATGAAAAAGGCCGCCGCCTGTTCTCTGGAGAGCCGGGCGACGGCCGGGATGATGTTGTCGTTGCGGTTGAGGATCAGCAGGTGGCTGACCGGACCGATCTGGCGCGGGTCGCGCCAGATGCCCAGGTTCGCCATCGGGAAGGTAGCGCGGCCGTTCTGGGTGTAGCTCGTGTCAAAGAAGTCGACCGGGCCGCCGTCCTCTTTCTGCGACACGTTCTCGAGGTAGGCGTCCGGCCGGGTGACCGCTCCGTAGATCGCCGGCTCGTGGCGCGGGTCGAGGCCGAAGGTCTTGGCGAAGCAGCCGTTCTCGGTGCCGACCACCTTGCCGCCCTTGAACAGGCCGATGAAGTCGTCCTGCACCGGCTGGCTGTCGTTCTGCCGCGTGAAGGTGGTCGTCGTCTTGCCGGTCCCGGACAGGCCGATGATCAGCATCGTCCGCTCGCCGTCAGCGGTCGGGACGACCTTGCAGCCGGCGTGCATCGCCAGGCCACCGCGCGCGTAGACCAGGGCGTTCCACATCCGCAGCCCGCCCTTCTTGCTCTCGCCGAAGTAGTCGGAGTTCAGGATGCGGGTCACGCCGGCCTCCAGGTCGACCGCGATCAGCCGATCGTCTGGGTAGCCCGGCGCCGGCAGGTTGGGCGTGTAGATCAGGCTGAGCTGGGGCTCCCACTCGTCTGCCGGCGCATCGGCCGGGAAGTACAGCTGGCGCTGCATGCCGGCGATGTTGGCGTTCGCCGCCTCGATGTAGAGCCGTACCCGCGACCGCTGCTCCGCCTCGTTCCCGATGTAGCCGTCGATGACCAGCATGTCGGTCCCCGCGACGTAGGCCTCCTGCAGCGCCGCGATGCGCGCCGCCTCCGTCTGTGGGAGCGCCTTGCCGGTCGTCTCGCTCGGATCATCGGTGACCAGGTAGGTGGAGCCGGCGGAGCGGCTGACCGCGCGGGTCTGGACGTTGTAGTTGCCGAAGCTGGTGCGCCGCGCCTGCGGCATGCGGCTGGTCAGCTCCTGCAGGTCGGCGGCCGAGGGGTTGTACCGCACCGATCGCGCGGCCGGCAGCCGTATTCCGTGGGGGCCCATTGGCGCCCCCGCCACGGCACGGCCAGTGAGGGTGCTCATTGCCAGAAGTCACTCCTGTGCGTCGTCCGAAGCGGGCGCACGCAGATGGGCGCCCGGCGGGAATGTCGGGCCGCCATGGTACCAGCCGATCAGGGAGCGATCACGCTGGGGTCGATCGTCAGCTCCCAGAGGTCATCCATGGCTCCGGCGCCATCGCGTCCGCCGAAGAGCAGCGCGCGGCCGCGTTGCGAGTCGAGCACGAGCTCCGCCCCCCAGCGACCCGGTGGCGAGGGCCCCCCAACTTGGATAGCGGTTGCCGGACCATCGTCGGAGAGCCACCAGACGTCATCGAGTGGCACGGCGTCGAGGCCCTGCCCGTCGACCACCAGCGTGCCGGCGCCGAGGCGCGCGGCGGCGTACAGGTTGCGCGCCGGGGGCGGTCCCGCATCCGGCTGCCGCTGCCAGACGTTGGTGCCCGGTCGCTCGCCGACCGACAGCCACCACAGGTCGCCGAGCGAGTTGGTCCCGGTCGTCTGCCCCGCGTATAGGGCGAACCTGCCGTCATCGGTCCACCAGCAGGCATGCAGGCAGCGCTGGATGGGCGCGTCAGCCACGGGCGTCTCATCGGTCCAGGCATGGGTGGTGAAGTCGTAGGCGCGCGTATCGGCGAAGCGCTGGCCCCCTTCGGTAAAGCCATGGCTGATCCACAGG
>JBKOZM010000082.1:0-8682 GCA_046725855.1 Chloroflexota bacterium
CAGGATATCGGTCACCAGGTAGGCAGCCTGCTCCGAGACGACGCGCTCGGGCTCCGGCGCGTCCTGCGCCCGATCGTAGATCACGTTTCCGTCGCGGTCGGTGATGGTCTGAATCAGGAACGGCTCGGCCAGCACCCCGCCGTTGGCGATCGCGCCGTAGGCACCGGCCAGGTCGAGCATGTGGACCCCGATGGTTCCGAGCGTCAATGAGGCGACCCGCGGATCCTGCTGGGGGTCCCACTCCAGCCCGAGCCGCTCGGCGGTGGCGACCACGTTGTCGGTACCAATCAGCTGCTGCGCCTTGGCGGCCGGGATGTTCATCGAGTACTTCAGCGCGTCGCGAAGCCGGACCGGGCCGCGCTCACCGCCATCCGCGTTCGGCACCTCGTAGCCGTCCACGATCTCGCCCTTGACGTCCATGAACAGGCTGGCCGGGCTGAGGACACCTCGGTCGAAGCCGGTCACGTAGGTGATCGGCTTGAAGGCCGAGCCCGACTGCCGGTAGGCCTGCCCGATGACGTCGAAGGCCGGCTGGTGAGCCGGCGTGGCCTCGCCGTAGAAGTTGGCCGAGCCGACATAGGCCAGCACCGCCCCGGTGCGGTAGTTGAGGGTCACCAGCGCGTCGTTGTTGATGTTGCGGCCCTGCAGCTGCCGAATCCAGGTCAGTGCCCCCTCGCCGTACTTCGCGATCAGCTGCTCGTCGCTGAGGCGGTCGAGGTCGTAGCCGATAGCCGCCCACTTCTCGGCTGCGCGTTGGTAGTTCTCGTACTCGAGGGTGGTCTTTATCTCGAGCCCGCCTCGGTCGAGCAGGTCCTCGTTGCCGAGCAGCTCGCCCGCCGCCCGGCGCACGGCGTACACGAAGTGCGGGGCCCTGTACTGCAGGCTGCGTGGTGGGGCGAGGATGATCTCTTCGTTCGCGGCAGCCTCGGCCTCAGCCTCGGTGATGTACCCGGACTCGACCATGTTCTGCAGCACGAAGCCCTGGACCCGCTTGGAGCCGGCCTCTTCGGGCACGACCAGGATCGTCTTGCCCTCGGCATCGGTCTGTTCGACCGCCTCGGTGGTGGGATCGAGCGCCGACGGGGCGCGCACCAGGCCCACCAGCAGGGCCGCCTCACCGACGGTCAGCTGCTGGTCCGGCTCGGGAGAGCGGATGTCCTTGCCGAAGTAGGCGTTCGCCGCGGCCCAGATCCCGTACGCCTGGTTCCCGTAGTAGACCTGGTTCATGTACATCTCCAGGATCTTCTCGCGGCCCTCCTGTCCACCGTAGGTTTCGCCCACGCGCAGCGCCAGCAGTGCCTCCTTGACCTTCCGCTCGAAGCGCCGATCCGGATCGGCCATCAGGTCGGCGTCGAACAGGCGGATGCGCACCAGCTGCTGGCAGATCGTCGAGCCGCCGGAGACCTCCTCCCCGGCGGATAGGTTCTGGATGGCGGCGCGCACGATGCCGCGGAAGTCGATGCATGGGTTGGTCCAGAAGGTCTGATCCTCGGCGGCGACCTGGGCGTCGATCAGGAGCTGCGGGATCTCGTCGAAGGCGAGCGGCTGCCGGTTCTCGGCCGCGAACGTGGCCAGCTCCACGCCATCGGCCGAGACGACGGTCGATCCCGCACTCAGCGTGAAGCGCTCGATGTCGGACGGATTCGGCAGGCCGGTCGTGAACGCGGCGTAGACGCCCATGATCCCGATGAAGAGGGCGGCACCCAGAGCCGCGAACGCGCCGAGGATGATGGCGGGCAGCGAAACCGAGGGACCGCCGCGGCGCGCTGCCGTGCGGCGCACGCCGGGGGAAGGGTAGGCGCCGCGAGGCGGCAGCGGTCTTCGCGACATCGGTCCTCCGACTGTAGCACGCGACGTGCCGGTGCTCGCGGAGGCGGTCGTGCCGTGCCGTGTACTCTGCGAGCCATGAACGTCGACGTACGAGAGACGGCGGTCGACGCGCTGTTGTCGCACCGCGTCGCCCAAGTCGTGGAGCGCGACGAGCTGCGTCGCATGCTCCTGGCCGGCGATCGCGCCCTGCGCGTCAAGTTCGGCGTCGATCCCACGAGCCCGGACCTCCACATCGGCCACGGGGTGCCGTTCGAGCGGCTGCGCGCCTTCCAGGACCTCGGACACCTGCCGGTCCTGGTGGTGGGCGACACGACGGCCCAGATCGGGGACCCGTCCGAGCGGAACTCGACCAGGCCCATGCTCAGCGCTGAGCAGGTGCGGGCCAACGCGGAGACCTACCTCGCCCAGTTCGGCTTGATCGTGGACCCCGAACGCACCGAGATCCGCTGGCAGAGCGAATGGTTCGGCGGGTTCGGGCTGGCCGACGTCTTCAGCCTGATGAGCGGCTTCACCCTGGCGCGCATGATCGAGCGCGACACGTTCGCCAAGCGGCTGGCCGAGGGCAGCCCGGTCAGCATGCACGAGACGCTCTACCCGCTGCTCCAGGCGTACGACAGCGTGGCGGTGCAGGCCGACGTCGAGCTGGGTGGCACCGACCAAACCTTCAACCTGCTCGTCGGACGTGATGTGCAGCGCGACCACGGCCAGGTGCCGCAGCAGATCCTGACCGTGGAGCTACTGGTCGGAACCGATGGCGTGCAGAAGATGAGCAAGTCGCTCGGCAACGCGATCGGTCTCGCCGACCCTCCATACGATCAATACGCGAAGGCGATGAGCATTCCGGACGAGCTGATGGACAACTGGGCCCATCTCGTCACGCGCTGGACCGATGCGGAGGCCGATGCGCTGGTCGCCTCGGTCGCGTCCGGCGCAACCCACCCAAAGGCGGCCAAGCAGCAGCTGGCGCGGGAGATCGTGGCCCGCTGGCACGGCGACGATGCGGCGCATCGGGTCGAAGCGGAGTGGGAGGCGGCGGTCGGTCGCGGGGAGGGCATCTCGGAGTTGCCGATCGTCGAGGTCGCCGCACCCGACGGCCGGCTGACACTGGTCGAGCTCATGACCCGGTCCGGTCTGGCCGGCTCGAATACCCAGGTCCGCAACCTGGCCCGGCAGGGTGGCGTGCGCGTTGACGGCGAGGTGGTCACGAACGCCGATGAGGTCTCGTTCGCGCCCGGCGACGAGCCGGAGGTGCGGGTAGGGAAGCGCGCGGGGAACCGGATCCGCGTGACGCGCTAGGTGGTGCGCTCGGACGGGACCACGCCCGAGCCGTAACCGCCGTCTCGGCTAGGTCGACATCCCCGGTTCGCGGGAGGGCATCCACGCGGCGGCGAACGCCACGATGGCGACCGCCAGGTGCAGCAGGTTGTCCGCCGGGCCCTCCAGGTTGGAGATGCCAAACGTGTTCGGGTTCGCGCTCGAGCCGGCCGGCTGCAGGAATCCATAGACCGCGAAGAAGAGCGCGATCAGGCCGACAAGGATGACGATCGCTCGGTAGTAGGGCGCCAGGGCGGTGTTCAGCCCCGGGACGAAGACGGCCGCCAGGGCCACCAGCCCCAGGACCGTGTGGGCCAGGTTCTCGCCTCCATCGAGCCAGAACCATTCCGTCGACGACTCAGAGAAGACGTTCAGGTAGCCGACGATGCCCAGGAGCAGCAGGACGGCACCCCCAACCGTCAGGAACAGGCGTGGATACAAGTGGTCACCTCCCTTGAATACTTCCGCGGTTCAGGCATGGTCCCGCTGGGGACGATACGTGTCAGGTCACGCGCCGCATCATCCCGGGACGAATCACCGAACCCGCGGTGCGGCCAGTGAGACTGGCCTTACGACCGGCGAGCCGCCCCCATACACCCGTCGCTGGGTCGGATGGCAAGCGCGGCTTGCCGGGCGACCGGTGAGCGCCTGTCACGGCGCAACTGAGGCTGGCTCCCCGGTCGTAGGGCGAGTGGGGCTTACCGCCGCGTCAGTGTTTGTCGCCTGCCGCGACCTTGGTCTGATGCTCCGCGATGACCTTGTCGGCCACGTTGTGCGGCACCTCCGCGTAGTGGTCCAGCTTCCAGCTGAACCGTCCGCGCCCCTGGGTGATCGAGCGAAGCTCGGTGGCGTAATGGAACATCTCCGACTGCGGCACCTGGGCACGCAAGTGCTGGGTGCCATCGGCCGAGTCCATGCCGAGCACGTGCCCGCGCTTGGCGGTGATCTGGCCCATGACGTCGCCCATGTACTCGTCGGGGACGATCACCTCCACCTCCAGGATCGGCTCCAACAGGGTGGGATCGGCCTCTGGAAAGGCTCGCTTCAGCGCCTGTGAGGCGGCGACCTTGAATGCCATCTCGGAGCTGTCGACGGTGTGGTAGCTGCCGTCGACCAGGACCGCTTTGAGATCGACGACCGGGTAGCCGGCCAGCACGCCCTCGGCCAGCGCCTCGCGCAGGCCCTTCTCGACGGCGGGAATGTATTGCTTCGGCACGGCGCCACCGACGATCCGGTCGCCGAACTCGAAGCCGGACCCGGCAGCGAGCGGCTCGAACTCGATCACGACGTGGCCGAACTGGCCGTGGCCACCGGTCTGGCGCTTGAAGCGGTTGTCCACCTTGGCCGGCTTGCGAATGGTCTCGCGGTATGGCACCCGCGGCGTTCCGGTCTTGACCGATGCGCCGAACTTGCGCTTCAGCCGTTCGACGAGGACGTCCACGTGGGCGTCGCCCATGGCGGTCAGGATCGTCTCGCCGGTCCCTTCCTCTCGCTTGACGCGCGCGGTGGGCTCCTCCTCCAGCAGGCGCTGCAGCGCCTGGCCGAGCTTGTCGAGGTCGGCCTTGCTGACCGGCTCGATGCTCACCTGCAGGGTCGGCTCCTGGAAGCTTGTGCGCGGCAGCTCGACCGCGTGAGCGCGGTCGGTGACCAGGGTGTCGCCGATCTGGGTGCTCGTCAGCTTGGCCACCGCGACGATGTCGCCGGGGCCGACCTGCGGCACGTTCGACTGCTCCTTGCCCATCACGGCCAGGATGTTGCCGATCCGCTCCTCCTCGCGACGCGTGGCATTCCAGATGTGACCCTGCCCATGCAGGGTGCCGGCGATGACGCGGAAGTAGGTGAGCCGTCCGACGAAGGGGTCGGCGATGGTCTTGAAGACCTGGGCCACGAAGGGCGCGTCCGGATCCGGATCGATGCGTTTGCCGTCGACGGTGGTGCGCGCCCCGGCGTCGGCCGCCGACGGAGCGTGCTTGGCGATCATGGAGGTCAGCTCGCGGACGCCGATGTTCTTCAGCGCCGAGCCGACGAAGACGGGCACCACGCTGCCCTCGCCGGTTCCCTTGTGCAGCGCCGCCTCGATCTCGGCGTCGGAGAGCTCCTCACCCTCGAGGTACTTGGTCATCAGCTCGTCCGATGCCTCTGCCGCCGCCTCGACCAGCGCCTCGCGACGCGCCTCCTCACCGCCACGCATCTCGTCGGGAATCGGCACTTCCTTGGGCTTGCCACCCTCATAGACGTTGGCGTGCTGCTCGATGACGTCGATGTAGCCGCGGAACGAGTCGGCCGAGCCGATCGGCAGGTAGACCGGCGCGATCTTGGGACCGAATCGGGCCTTCAGCTGGTCGAGGACGGCGTCGTAGTTCGCGTTCTCGCGGTCCATCTTGTTGATAAAGACGAAGCGGGGGAGCTTTCGCTCCTCCGCCATGCGCCAGACCTCCTCGGTCCCGACCTCGACCCCGGCCGAGGCGTCGACGACCACGATCGCGGCATCGACCGCGGCCAGCGCCTCCACCACATCGGCCTGGAAGTCGGCATAGCCGGGGGTGTCGACGATCGTGATCCGGGTGCCATCCGCCTCCAGGGTGCCGATCGCCAGGTTGATGCTCTGCCGCCGCTTCTGCTCGTCGGGATCGTGGTCGAGCGTCGCCGTGCCGGCGTCCACGCTGCCAAGTCGCTGAATCGCGCCGGCGTCGAAGAGCATCGCCTCGGCGAGGCTCGTCTTGCCGGCGCCGCCGTGGGAGATGAGGGCGACGTTCCGGATGTTGTCGGGGCTGGTCGGCTTCATCGGTGCTCCTTGCGCGAGTCGCAGCGGACGCGGGACCGATCCGCCGCGGGCGGCCAGTGGACGGTTTGGGACGTCAATTATAGGTGGCCCAGCCGGGATCCTCGTCTCGGCGCCTTGGAGCGGACGATGCACAAGACGAGCGGCCTGCCCTAGGATGCAGCCGTGACCCTCCGATCCCTCGTGGCACTCTGCTCAGTTCTCGTCCTTGCGGCGTGCGGTGGTGGTGGATCGGCAGAGCCGAGCAGCCGGGCGTCGACAGTCGAGTCGGTCGCGGCCAGTGCCTCGGCCGGTGCGTCCGGCGGCGGGATGGTCTCCGTTTTCGATCTCCAGACCGGCGACTGCTTCGACGCGAGCGCCGGGGAAACGGTTGAGGAGGTCGAACAGATCGAGTGCGCTGACCCGCACACCTACGAGGTCTACGCCGCGGTCGAGCACCCGGCTGGCTCGAACGAGCCGTATCCCGGCGACGAGGACATGACCGCCTTCGCCGAGGAGCAGTGCCGTATGGAGTTCCAGGATTTCGTGGGAATCGACTACGACTCCTCTGAGCTCTTCATCTTCTTCCTGCACCCGTCGGCCGAGACCTGGCAGGTGGGCGATCGCGAGACCCTGTGCACGGTCTACCTCGAGGACGAGCAGCTCGAGGGCAGCGTGAAGGGCAGCGAGCGCTAGGGATACGACGCGCTGGCGGCATAGGTCGCCGCGAGCCACTCCGGTTCTCGGGCGTCGAAGCGGCCGAAGGCCCAGCCGGGCCCGAAGGTGGCCGCCAGGTCGAGCCTGCCGCCGCTGGTCTGGAAGACGTGCACTATCTCCGCCCCTGCCTCGATCGCCAACGCCAGGTCACCCGGCAGCAGGCGCACGGCGTACTGCGTGCCGATGCCGACCGCCAGGACGACGCCGCTCTCCGGGTTGACCAGCGCGGGTCCGCCGAAGATCACGCAGCGGCCGCTCTCCGGCAGGGCGGCATCCAGCACGTCCCACAGCCGCTTCACGACGTCGGGGTGCGTGCCGAGGTGCCATCGGTCCACCTCCTCGGGCGACTGGCCGACCGGCAGGTCCTGGAGGCCGCGGCCTCGACCCAGGTAGTCGAGCACGCCCGCGTTCTCGGGCCGATCCAGCGCCACGTGCACCACCATCGGTCTGATCCTACAATCGGGCGCCAGCCCAAGGAGGATCGATGTCCGGCCACAGCAAGTGGTCCCAGATCAAGCGACAGAAGGGCGCCAACGACGCGAAGCGCGGGGCGCTCTTCACGAAGCTGACCCGCGAGATCATCACCGCCGCGCGCCAGGGCGGCGGAGACGTGGACGGCAACTACCGGCTGCGCATGGCCGTCGACAAGGCTCGGTCCAACTCGATGCCGACGGAGAACATCAGGCGCGCGATCGAGCGCGCCTCCGGCAGTGGCGCCGATGCCGAGCAATACGAGGAGATCACCTACGAGGGCCTAGGCCCCAACAACGTGGCGGTGATCGTGGCGGCCATGACCGAGAACCGGAATCGCACCGCGTCCGAGATCCGCAGCATCTTCAGCAAGTCCGGCGGCTCCTTGACGCCGGTCGCCTGGCAGTTCGAGCAGCGCGGCGTCATCTCACTGCCGCTGCGTGGCCGTGACCCGGACGAGGTCACGCTGGCGGCCATTGACGCGGGGGCAGTCGACGTGGGCTCGCCGGAGGGCGGCGCGATCCTGGTCATCACCGAGCCGGCGGACCTCGAGCGCGTGCGCGCCTCGCTCGCGGGCGAAGGCTACGAGGCGGAATCCGCCGAGCTGTCGATGGAGCCGACGACGCGCGTCGAGATCGGTGACGAGAAGGGAGCCAGGGCGGTCCTCACCTTCGTCGAGCGCCTCGAGGATCTGGACGACGTCCAGAGCGTCTTCGCCAACTTCGATATCCCCGACGCCCTGATGGAGCAGCTGGAAGCGTCGGTCGTCTAGGCCGCGCTTTGCGCCCGGCGCTTCGCCCGGGTGCCGCTGTGTCAATGGTGGTTGTGCAGCACAGCCGCACAGCCGCACAGCCGCACAACCGACCTTGACGGGCTGGTCGGTGGCCGCGCCCCGCGCAATCGCTGGGGCTACCATGCCGGAGTGATCGCCCTCGGCATCGATCCCGGCACGGCTGTCTGCGGCTTCGGCGTGGTCGAGCTGGCCGACGGGCGCCTGCGGCTGGTGGACGCGGGCGTGGTTCGCACCTCCCAGGCCGAGACCGATGGCGAGCGGCTGCGCCTGCTCCACTCGGCGCTCACCGCCCTGATCGCCGAGCATCGGCCTGTGCGAGTCGGGGTCGAGCGCCTGTTCTTCCAGCGCAACGTGCAGACCGCCATGGCCGTGGGCCAGGCACGCGGCATCGCGCTGCTCGCCGCCGCCGAGGCCGGTCTGCCCGTCGACGAGCCTACGCCCAACGAGGTGAAACAGGCAGTCTGCGGCAATGGCGCCGCCGACAAGGCCCAGGTGGCCTCCATGGTGGCGCGCCTGCTGGAAGTCTCGCTCGACGGGGTGGCCGATGACGCCACCGATGCCTTGGCGGTGGCCATCGGCTGCGCGTATCGCACCGGGGCCGGTCGAACGGCGGCCGCCACGCGATGATCGGTTCGCTCCGTGGGCCGGTGACCCACGTCGGTCCTGACTTCGTGCTGGTCGAGCTGGGCGGGGTCGGCTACCGAGTCGTCGTCGCGCCGGCACTGCTCGGCCGGCTGCGCGCGGATCGCGAAGCGCAGTTCTTCGTGCACCACCTGGTGCGGGACGACCAACAGGC
>JBKOZM010000083.1:0-6035 GCA_046725855.1 Chloroflexota bacterium
TCGGCGAGGACCGCTACAACACGGTCCTGCGCGAGGCGGAGATGCTCAGCTTCGACGCCAGAACGCTGCGCGAGCGGGCGCGCGCGCAGGTCACGGAACTCAGTGACGCGCTGCGGCGGGGCGCGCAGGAGCTGTCGGGAACCGACGATTGGCACGCCGTGCTGCTGGAGCTCAACAAGGACCGGCCGGAGAGCCCAGAGGCCATGCGCCTCGGCTATGAGGAGTGGACCGAGCGCGCCCGCCAGTTCCTGCACGACCGGCAGCTGGTCAGCTTCCCGCCCGGCGAGGAGTGCAGCGTAGAGCCATCGCCGCCGTTCCAGCGGCCGGTGTTGGCGGTGGCCTCGTACGTGGCGCCGCCCAGCTTCAGCGAGACGATGCGCGGCCACTTCTTCGTCCCGTATCCGCCGGATGGCGCCAACGAGGCGGAGATCGCCAAGCGCCTCGAGTCGAACTCGTATCCGAGCATTCCGACCACCGCCGTGCACGAGGCGTATCCCGGCCATCACTGGCATCTGGTCATGGCCAAGGGCAACCCGTCGCACCTCCGGCAGTGGTTCGGGACGAGCTACTTCGCCGAGGGCTGGGCGCTGTATGCCGAGCGGATGATGCGCGACGCTGGCTTCTACGACGATCTGCGCCACGTCATGTTTCAGTACGAGGCGACCCTCTTCCGCGCGGCCCGGATCGTGACCGACATCAGCCTGCACCTGGGCGAGATGACCCACGAGGAGGGTGTTCGCTTCATCCTCGACCACTCGAGCATGACCGAGCCGACGGCGATCGCCGAGGTGACGCGCTACTGCTCGTGGCCGACTCAGGCCAGCTCGTACCTCACCGGCTGCCTGGAGATCCTGCGCATCCGGGACCGATTCCTCTCGGCTCGCGGCACCGATGCGAGCGACGTCGACGCTTTGCGCGACTTCCACGACGCGATCACCAGCTCCGGGACGCTGCCCATCGCCCTGGCCGAACGCGCGGTCATGGCCGCGGTCTAGGGCCGCTCGTACACCACGAAGTCGTAGGTGTGGTCGTAGTCCGGGGACAGGTAGACGGTGTCCGGCAGCAGCGGCAGATCGGCGCCGAAGTAGGCGTTGAACACGATCCGGAAGGCGTTGACCGGGCTGATTCGGTCGTAGAAGCCATATTCGGTGGGATCGACCCCGGGCAGGTGATAGGCATTGAGGATGCCGAACTTCTGCTGGATCTCGTTGGGGGTCGCACGCAGCCAATTGAAGCTACCCTCCTCAGCCGCGAAGCGTGACGGGAACGGGCCCTCGTCGGCCTGCAGGATGATCACCGGCTGCTGCTGGCCGGCCGGGACATCGAGCAGCTCGTCGATGGCCTGCAGGACGCGCTGGTTGGCCCACTGCAGCTGGCGGACGTACTCCTCCTTCGACGGCCGCTCGTCGCGCTCCTCGACGCTCGGCAGGCTGCCGTCCACGTCGAAGACGTAGGGCGGGTGCGGAACCAGGATGTGGGCGAAGACGAAGGTGGGTCCCGGCCGGCGGCTGGCGGCCTCCAGCCGGTCGAAGGCAAAGAGGGTATGGCTGCGCGCCAGCAGCGGGAAGTCGGTCGTCTCCGGATCCTCATCGGCCTCGTCCGGCGGCGTGAGCAGGCTGAGCAGGGTGGTGTCGGCCAGGGCGCTGCGGAACTCGGCGCCCTCCGAGTAGCGAAGGATGCGGTCGGCGTCGACGTTGGTCGCCGTCGGCTCCCAGTAGTTGCCGATGTGGACGTACTCGTAGCCGAGCGAACGGAGCGTGGCCGGCACTGCCAGGTGGCCACGCAGGGCGCCGTACACCGGCCCAAAGGTCGCCGGCACCCCGTCCTTCAGGGCAGCGCCGTCGAGGTGGCGGATGCTCAGTGAGCTGAGCAGCGAGAAGGCGGTCTTGTAGTAGTTAGCCCAGCTGTCGCGCGCCACGCTGAAGCCGCGCTCCTCCAGCTCCTCCAGGAAGGGGCGGTTGTCGAAGTCGTAGAGGCGGTCGAGCGTCTCGGCGTTGGCGTAGCGATCCAGGATGACGTAGTAGATGTCCGGACGCTGACCCAGGTTTCGCACCCCCGGAACGACCGCCTCGGTGCCCCCGGGCAGCAGGCGCTCGACGCCGGCGGCGAAGCCGATGACCTGGACCAGGTTGAAGGCGAAGGCGACCGCCATAGCGAGGTTCAGGAACTGGTTGGCGGGGAGGACCCAGCGGCCGGCACGCCACGACACCATCAGCGCCAGAACGGCGAGGCAGGCCCAGCCGGCGGCGAGCGCGTTGCGGGTCTCGAGGCTCGGCCCCAGTAGGTTCCAGACGTGACCGAACGTGTAGAAGAGCGCCAGCAGCAGGCTGGCCAGGAGGGCTCCGCGCAGCCCATCGCGTAGCAGCAGCACGCAGGCCAGCAGCGTTCCGCAGGCCAGGGTCAGTGACGCGCCCAGCGGCCCCCACAACGGGTCGAGCGTTACCTGCTGGACCGCGTTCTCCACGAAGAGGAAGAGCACCGGAAAGGTGGCGATCAGGATCGGGTGCAGCGGCAGCGCCGACCACCTGACTCGCCGAACCCGGGCCGGCAGGGTTAACATCCACGAAACACTACGTGAAGGTGCGCGTTCGAAATGGGCATCCTCGCCTACATCGATCCGGGCTCTGGGAGCCTCCTGCTGCAGGCGTTGCTGGCCGGGCTGCTGTCGATACCGTTCTTCTTCCGCCGAACCATTGGCGGCGTGTGGCACAGGGTGCGCGGCGTGAAGGCCGAGAAGGCCTCGCCCGACACCACGGAGCGGTCGGACCGCTGAGCCCTCCACCGGCCTCGCCGGCGGTCGACCCCGCCTCGTTCCGCGATCCAAGCGGTCACGTCTTCCGCCGCGACGGCGTCCTCTTCCGTCAGATCCAGCCGAGCGGCGCGGCGGACTGGGCCGCGTTCCAGGATCGCGGCCTGTACGGCGCGCTGGTCGTCGATCGGCTCCTGGTGGAGCACGAGGATGTGGATCGCGAGCTGGCGGTGCAGCCCGGCGCAGTGGCCGTCATCCGACCACGTGAGCTGGAGGCCATCTCCTACCCGTATGAGTGGTGTTTCAGCCAGCTGCGCGAGGCGGCCCTGCTCACGCTGGAGCTCCAGCGTCGGGCCCTCGCGGCCGGGATGCGCCTCAGGGACGCCAGCGCCTACAACGTCCAGTTCGACGCCGGGCGGCCGATCCTGATCGACAGCCTCTCGTTCGAGGTCGCCGATCCGGCCGAGCCCTGGCCCGGCTACCGCCAGTTCTGCGAGCACTTCCTGGCGTCGCTGGCCCTGATCGCGTATCGCGACGCGCGCCTGGGGCTGCTGCTGCGGGACTTCATCGACGGCGTGCCGCTCGACCTGGCCGCCGGGCTGCTGCCCGGCAGGACACGGCTGCGTCCGGGGCTGCTGGCCCACCTGCACCTCCACGCCGGTGCCCAGCGCCAAGGCGCCGGGGTTGCGGCTACTTCGGAGTCGCGTCGCCCGGCCCGCCGCATGACGAAGCTCGGCCAGGAGGCGCTGCTCGACAGCCTGCGCCGGACGGTGGAGGGGCTGCGCTGGGAGCCGCGCGGGACGTGGATCGATTACGGCACGCAGACGAGCTACTCCCCGGCCGGGGCCGAGGCCAAGCGCTCGACCGTGGAGCGGATGGTGGCGGCCTCCGCTGGTCGGATTGTCTGGGACCTGGGCGCCAACGTCGGCACCTATTCCTCGGTGGCGGCCGCGGACGGTCGGCTGGTCCTCGCGTTCGACCTGGACGCCGGCAGCGTGGAGCGGCACTGGCACGCGCTGACGCCGGAGGCCCGCGCATCTGTCCTGCCGCTGGTGATGGACCTCACCAACCCCAGTCCCAGCCTGGGCTGGGCCCTGGAGGAACGCCGCTCGCTGCTCGATCGTGGCCCGGCGGACCTGATCCTGGCGCTCGCGCTGGTTCACCACCTGGCGATCGGCAACAACGTGCCCCTGCCGATGATCGGCGCGCTGTTCGCGCGACTCGGCCGGCAGGCGATCGTCGAGTTCGTGCCCAAGGATGACCCGATGACCCAGCGCCTCCTCGCCGCCCGCCCGGACATCTTCCCCGACTACACGCTCGACGGCTTCCGCGCCGCCTTCGCACCCCACTTCCGCATCGTCGAGGAGACGCCGATCGCGGACAGCCTGCGGACGCTGTTCCTCCTGGAGGGCCGGTAACCGGGCCGCTGCAGCCCTAGCCCTAACCGCCTGGGTCGTACACCTCTGCGGAGGCCGCGTCGCTGCCATAGCCGCCGGCCACCAGGACCGTGCCATCGGCTAGCAGCGTGGCCGTGTGGGATTCGCGTGCGTCGATCATGCCCGCGGTGGCGGTCCACGTCCCACGGCGCGGGTCATAGAGCTCGGCGGAGGCGAGCCGGCTACCACCTCCGAAACCGCCCGCGACGAGAACGGTGCCATCGCCCATCAACGTGGCCGTATGCGAGGTGCGCGCCTGGATCAGGGTCCCGGTGGAGGTCCAGGCCCCACTGCTCGGGTCGAAGAGCTCAGCGAAGGCGATGGCACTATTGCCGCCGATGCCGGTGTAGCCGGCCGCCACCAGCACTGTCCCATCGGAGAGCAACGTGGCCGGGTGTAGGACTTCGCCGCGGGGCTCGATCATTTCTCCTGTGGCGGACCAGGACCCACTGCTCGGGTCGTACAGTTCGGCGGAGGGCTGCGGGTCGTCGGTGGTCCCCTCGCAACCGCTGCAGATGCCGCCCGCTACCAACACGATGCCATCGGGCAGAAGGGTAGCCGTGTGCTGCAGGTGGGCCGTGACCATGCTCCCGGTGGGGGCCCACGTCCCGGTGCGCGGGTCGTACAGCTCGGCCGAGGCGAGGGAGGTCATCCTGTACCCATTCGCTTCGAGGACCGGGCCAAAGCCGCCTGCCACCAAGACCATGCCGTTCGGCAGCAGCGTGGCCGTGTGCCCTTCACGCTCCGTCGCCATGCTCCCCGTCGCGACCCAGGTTCCGATGCGCGGGTCGTACAGCTCGGCGGAGGCCAGGTGGCCGAACTCGCCACAACCGCTGCACACGCCGCCCACCACCAGCACTCGACCGTCGTCTAACAGCGTGGCGGTGTGATGCAAACGGGGCTCGATGTTCGCTCCGCTTGCGGTCCAGGACCGAGTTGCGGGGTCGTACAGCTCAGCGGTGGTCGGAATGGGGTTGGGTGGATCGGGATCGAGGCCGCCCACCACGAGCACCTTGTCGTTGATCAGGAGGGTAGCGGTGTGCTGCCCCCGAGCCTGAACCAGGCTCCCGGTGGCGACCCAGGTCGCGGAGACGGCCGCCGGCTGGGGCGTCGGGGACGCGTCCGGCGGGGCGCTCGGTCGCGTCGTCGCCGACGCGTCACTGCTCGAGGTCCCCGATGGCGACGCGGCCATGCACCCGCTCACAGCCAGCACGAAGGCTGTGCCAGCCCATCCGCCGCGCAAACCTCGGCCACGCCTTCCCGGTTGGCTCATGGGCAAAGCGTATGCCCTGCCACTGCGGCCTCACTGCGGCCGCCTCCCCAATTCGAACATTGAGTCGCCACACGGCGTAGGGCACCCGTACCGTATGAAGCATCGGTCTGATCGATGCCATTTCGGAAGGTGCATGGATACCGATCTCGTGGTACGGGCGCAGAAGGGTGACGAAGGGGCATTCGCGAGCCTCGCCGTGGCCGCCGGCGACCGGCTCCATGCGGTGGCGCACAGGATCTTGCGCGACATCGACCTCGCTGAGGACGCGACGCAGCAGGCGCTGCTGAACGTCTGGCGGGACCTCCCGCAGCTCCGCGACCCGGCGCGCTTCGACGCCTGGTCGTACCGGCTCCTCGTGCGCGCCTGCTACGCCGAGGCCCGCCGGACCCGCCGTTGGGCGCCGAACCTCCGCCTCCTGCCGGCCGATGAGCCGATGGCGGCGGATGGCACGGGCACGGTCGTTGATCGCGACCAGCTCGAGCGCGGCTTCCGGCGGCTCTCCATCGACCATCGTGCGGTGGTGGTGCTGCATCACTACCAGGATCTCTCGCTCGAGGAGGTTGCCGAAGCGCTCGGC
>JBKOZM010000084.1:0-3065 GCA_046725855.1 Chloroflexota bacterium
GTGGCGCCGGACGAGAAGCGGCGAACGCTGCTTTCGGCAGGCATCCCTCCGGCGTTCGCGGACGCCATGGACGAGCTCTTCCGCGAGCGCCGCAAGGGCGCCGAGTCGACGGTCAACCTCAGCACCCACGAGACGCTCGGGGTGCGACCGACCACGTTCGAGGAGTTCGCCCGACGCAACGCCGCCGTCCTCCGGGGCCAGACCGCGCCGTCCCATCTCTGGTCATCCGGTTGACAGCCACCAGAGGCGGCATCGTTGGCGTCGTGACACACCGCGCGAACAACGTCGCTATCCGTGATGCGACAACTTTGCGGCACGATCGGCGGGGGCGTGCGAGGCAGCCGTGAGCGACCAAACGCTCACGCGGGCGCAAGCCGGGGACGAGCTGGCCGTCTGCGAGCTGACCGATCCCTACCGGCGGGAGCTGCAGCTACATTGCTACCGGATCCTGGGATCGGTGCAGGACGCCGAGGACGCGCTTCAGGAGACGCTCGTGGCGGCCTGGCGCGGCCTTGACACGTTCGAGGGACGCGCGTCGCTGCGCGCCTGGCTCTACCGAATCGCGACGACGATCGCCATTCCCGCTGGTCGACCACCAGACGGCGGGTCTTCGAGCGGTAGTCGAGTCCCCCGCGCGAGCAGGTCGAGGCCGACGTGTCGACGGGGTGACTCAGAAGCGGATGCCGACATCGCCGCGAGTGGCGAGGATCGGCCAGAGGACCACGCCGAGGATGAAAGTGGCGATCTCGGAGCCGCTGTCGAGACTGCGGGCGTAGTCCTGGTTGGCCGCCACGATGACCCCGATGATGAGCCACGCGAGCACGATCCACGAGAGATGCTGAACCGCCTGGTCGTGATCGCCATCGTTGTCCCCCCTCGGTGGTGTCCCGCCCTGGGATCGAGTGCCCAGGGCGGGGCATGACGCTACTGCGGGTCTGCCAGGGGACGTCGTAGCGTTCGGTCACAGCATCGACGCCATCCGCATCGCCCGCGGCGGCGGCTGGCTATGAACCCACCCGAACGGGCCGCGGCCCCTTGGCCCGTGGCCGTGCCTACGGTGGGTCGGCATGCGGAGGTGGGTCGCCCTGGGGGGTGTTGCCACGCTGGTGGTGGCGGCCTGTGGGGAGTCGGGAGGTTCGGGGTCCGGCGACGGTGCGGACGTCGAGCCGGTAGGTCTTGTGGGGGAGACCGAGCAGGGACTGCATCTGCGCATCGATGTGCTCGGCGATCGTGAGGTGAGCCTGCGCTTCCCGGCCGAGTGCCGGAGCGACGATCGGCCCGGTGAGGACATCCCCGTGCCGCTGCACCGGCATCGGCTCGAGACCGGGGTGGACGGCGACGGCAGCTTCACCGTCGAGGAGGCCTACGTCGAGGACGGAACCGACGGCGACGAGGAGCACGTCGAGGTGCGCATCGACGGCGACTTCGCCGACGACGGCACGGCCACAGGCACCCTGGAGGTGATCAGCCGCTGGTGGAACGGCGAGGCGGAGACCTTCAGCGGCGACTGCGAGACCGGGGTCGTGGCGTGGACCGCCGAGCGGCCCCCGGTCGAGGGCGACGACGTGGTGGTGCCCATGGCGACTCCGATGTCGCTGGCGCCGGCCGGCCCCGACCTGGTCGCTAGCACCGAGTCGGGTGAGGTGGTGCGCATCGACGCCGCCACCGGCGAGGCGCGGCGCATCGACGGTTCGGCGCCCGCCGGTCCGGCAACGACCGACGCCGGCCCGAACGTGCCGTCCACGGTCGTCGCGCGCGCTACTGCAGCCCCGGCCGTGGCGCCGATCTGGCTGCAGAACCTGGCGGTGGTGGCCGATGCTGTTTGGATGGTCGATCCCGCCACGGGAGCAGTGAGCCGGTTCGAGCTGGCCGACGGTACCCGCACGGCGACCATCGATCAGCCGCTCGACAGCATGGCAGCCGGTCCCGACGCACTGTGGACGGTGTCAACCAATCCGTTCCAGACGAGCTACGCGCTCGACAAGCGCGATCCCGCCACCGGTACGGTCCTGGCCAGTACACCGGTCCAGCGGGGTGCCATCGCTGTCGGTCCCACCGACGTCTGGTACGCCGATACGACCCTGGCCGGTGGACGTCTGGCCCGCGTCGATCCCACCACGCTCGCGGTCGGCGAGCCATTCGACGTCGACATCCCGCTGTTCGGCGAGGACCTCGTCGCCACCCAGGATCGTGTCTGGTGGCTGGACCCGCAGAGCCTGATGTCGATCGAGCTAGCCAGCGGACGGGTGGGCTCGGTCGAGCTGCCCAGCACCCCGGACGCCGTGGCGGGCGATGCGACCGGCGTGTGGACCGTCCACGAGCAGGAGGCCGTCGCTCGGCGTATCGAGGGCGACCGGGTGGTCCGTACCGTGGATATCCCCGACGGGTGGTGGAACGTCGCCGTCACCGCCGACGGCGCGGTGTGGCTGGCCGGCCGCGGCGCCGCCGGCGACGAACCGAGGATCGTCCGGCTCGACCCGGCCGTCACCTCCAGCTGAGCGCCCAGGGGTCAAGCGCCCGGAGCAGTCAGTCAACGCACGGCTGGCCCGACTCAGCCCGGTCGCCGGGCGACGAGTCGAAACGGACTTGACCCACTTCCACCGGCCACTTCCAATCGACATCCATATGTCACGAACGTACGTTCGTGGCAGAAGGTGGCCCACTGCCTCCCTCGCCCAGTACCGCGTCGGGCTCCATTCCTAGGGTCCTGGAAGTCAGATCCGCTGAGGCAGCGGATGGCTTCGGCTTTGGTCTTGTCTTGGGCGAGACAGCGCTGGAGGTAGCGCCGGGTGTGGGCGTCGTCGCTGCATGGCCGGCATGGTCGGAACTCCCTTGGGGGATGGCGCCGGCGGGGCTCAGCGGGCGAGTTGGCGCGCTGGGTGATGGTGGTGTGGACGCGGTAGGCGCACACGGGCGGATCCGCAATTCCTTTGGAAGCAGACCCGCCGAGGCACACGGCACATCACGAGGTCACATCACGAGGCCTCAGCCGAGAGAAGTGCCTTGCCGATCGCCGCGTAGTCAGCGGCCGACGCGGCGGGCGGGCGTCCGGCGAGGATGCCGCC
>JBKOZM010000085.1:0-3351 GCA_046725855.1 Chloroflexota bacterium
CGGTCCCGGTCTGACCCGCCGAGGCGGTGCCGGGTTGACGCTTCACAGCCACCGGCCCGCCGGGGCGGGTCTTACGGTCGGCTCCACGTCCAGCCACCGGGCCACTCCCGGCGGTGCGGACCTCACGCGCGAGCGCGGCGAGGTTACGTGCGGCATTGAGATCTCGGTCCAGCACCAGGCCGCAGGCGGCGCAGACGTAGGTCCGCTCGTGCAGGGCCAGCTTGGTTTTCACCGCGCCGCAGCCCGAGCAGGTCTTCGAAGACGGGTACCAGCGGTCGGCCACAAGCAGCCGGCCGCCGTTGCATCCGGTCTTGTACGCCAGTTGCCGACGTATTTCGGCGAACCCGGCGTCGGTGATGTGCCGGGCGAGGCAGCGGTTGGTCAGCATCCCGGCGACGTTGAGGTCTTCGGCTACGACCGTGCCGTAGGTGGTGGCGAGGCGGGTGGTGAGCTTGTGCAGGCCATCGCGGCGCAGGTTCGCCACCCGGGCGTGCGCGCGGCCGAGTTGGTTTTGCGCCCGCCGCCACCGGTTCGACGGCTTGTGCCCGGTGCGCCGGTCCGGCCCGATGCGGCGCGACACGCGGCGGGCCAGTCGCCGCATCCGCCGCTGGGCGGTGTTGAGGTGGCGCGGATTCGGCGCGAGTTCGCCGGTGGACAGCACGGCCAGGTGCGTGACGCCCACGTCCACGCCGACGGTCGCGTCCGGCTTGGCAGGATGGCGCTGGTCACGTTCGATCTCGACGCAGAAGGCGACATGCCAGCGGTTGCCGTCGCGGCGCACGGTCGCGGACACAATCCGGGCAGTGCCGGCGTCGAGGCGGCGGGCGAGCTTGCGGGCGGACTCGTGCAGCTTCAACCGGCCCAGCCGGGGCAGCACAACGTGCGTGCGGTCCGGCTCGACCCGGATCGCGCCGGTGGTAAATCGTACGGTCGGTGTCCAGCGGCGACGTGACTTGAACCGGGGGAACCCGACTGCCGATCCGGCCCGCTTGCCCGTGCGGGAGTCCGACCAGTTCTTCAACGCCCGCGCGAGGGCCTCCAGGCCGGTGTTGAATGCCTCCTTCGAACACTCGGCCCACCACGGCGCCACGTCGGCCTTCGCCGCGTTCCACGCCTTGCGCAGCGCAGGCAGCGACCAGCCGACCGCACGGGTGAGCTGGTCGTCCGGCACGCTGTAGGAGCGTTCCGCGGCGCGCTGGTCCATGACCGCCTTGACGCGGGCCAGCGCCCAGTTGTGCGCGACCCGAGCCGCGCCGGCGTGGGCGAGCATGGCCCGTTCCTGAGCTGGGGACAGGTCCAGGGCGTACCGGTACGCCTGCATGGTCTTCACGCCGGGGCGTCCGCGGTGGCGGCGTCGATCGCGCGGCGGGCACGGTTCGCGGCGGCCCGGCGGCCGTAGAGCCGCGCACAGAGCGAGGTGAGGATTTCCGTCACGTCGCGGACCAGGTCGTCATCGACCTCGGCCGGATCCACCACCAGCAGCTTGCGGCCCTGCGCGGCCAGCGCCGCCTCCACGTACTCGGCGCCGAAGCGGGCGAACCGGTCCCGGTGCTCGACCACGATCGTCGACACCTGCGGGTCACCCAGCAGCGCGAGGAACTTCTTTCGGCGGCCGTTGAGCGCGGATCCGACCTCGGTCACCACCCGCGACACGGCGAGGTGCTGGCCGGTGGACCACGCGGTCACCCGGGCGACCTGCCGATCCAGATCCGCGCGCTGGTCGGCCGACCAGACGCGGGCGTACACCGCGACGGTCTCGGCAGCCGGCTTGGCCGGCGTCGCCTCGCCTACCACGATCAGGCGTGCCGCCCGGTAAGCCGGAACGGGCAGCTTTCCAGCCTCGTACCAGCGGCGCGCGGTCACGTACGCGATGCCCTGGGAAGCCGCCCATTCCTTCAACACGACAACACTGTAGACCACTAAAGAGCGCTAGAGAGCGCCAACACGCCAGCAGTTGCTACCCCTTGGCATGCATGTTGTCGGTATGTGGCCGGGATGCGTGGTCGGCCATCGCGGCGGACGGAGCTACCAGGACTCCGACGCTGGCGATCGCGAGCGCGACCAGGCTCTTTCGCAGCACCATTGCTGCCTCCGTGTGGAGAGGGTGGTCGACGGCCCGGGAGAGCGGGTTACCCACCCCGGGCGTTACCGGTCGGTGCGGTTGATGATCCAGAGTCCGGTGTTCATGTCGCTGGCGTAGACCAGGCCGCTGGCGGTGTCCACCGCGACGCCCCATACCTGGGTGGTGTTGGTCAGGGTGCCGCGCTGCGGCGGCTTGATCGGGTCCTTGCCGGCGGGTGGCACGAAGTAGGCGACCTCGCGCGGGTTGCGCGGATCGCTGGTGTCCACGACCCGGATCCCGTCGGAGTACCAGGACAGGTAGACGTCGGTACCCACAACGAGTGGGTTGTGGATGACGTAGTCGCCGGCGCCGGGGTCGGCCTGGCCGTAGGAGTTCGGGGTGTGGAACTCGCCGATCTGCACCGGGGCCCGCGGGTTCGACGCGTCGAGGACCCGCAGGTAGCCCCAGCCGGGTACCGTGCCCGGTCCGTTCTTGCAGAAGTCCTCGTCGGCGGCGAACAGCAGCTTGCGCGCGTTGTCGTAGCTGGTCGAGTGCGCGTCACCGTCGGCGTCGGCCGGATAGGTGAAGCGGCCCAGGAAACGTGGCTGGGCCGGGTTCGCGATGTCCAGGCTCAGGAAGCCGGCGTCCCAGTACGAGACGAACAGCTTCGTGCCGTCCTCGCTCGGGTTCATGCCATGGCCGAAGCTGAGCGCGAAGCAGCCCTGCCCAGCGGCCGGGTCCAGGCCGAGGTCCTTCTTGATGCCGAAGGTCGACACCAGGGTCGGGTGCGCCGGGTCGGTGACGTCAACGATCCACGCCTCACCCCGCCCCTGGCGATCGCGCATCCCGTTCGGCGAGCCCGGGTCGGCGCGTTCGGCGTAGGGAAGGCTCGCGTACACGAACGTCCGGCCGAGGTCGGCGCGGTCGCCCACCTCCAGCTCGTGGAAGCCACGGGTGCAGCACCCGGTGTCGTACACGGCGAGCAGGGCCGGGGCGGACGGCGTGGTCACGTCCCACAGCCCGAGGCCGCGCTTGCCGGCCGCGGCCGGGTCGGTGCGGTCGCTCGCGCAGTACTGCAAGCCAACCGCGGCGATGTCGTGACCGGCCAGCGGCCCATACGCAGCGGTGTAGACGGCCACGTCCTCATGCGAGGCCCCGGGCACCTCCAGGTTCGCCACCTGGTGCGGGCTGGTCGGGTCGGTCGCGTCGATCACGGCGACGCCGCCGGCCGGGCAGAACTGCGGATGTGAGGGGTCGAAGAAACCCCACCGTCCGACGTACCCGTACCC
>JBKOZM010000086.1:0-5215 GCA_046725855.1 Chloroflexota bacterium
GCGTCGTGTGCCCCGGGACGTTCGCGCGAGCCCCAGATGCGGGCCGCGAGGGCGGGGTACAGGATCTGCGCCACCAGGCTCGACTTGCCGGAGCCACTCACCCCCGTGACGGCGACGAAGCGTCCGAGCGGGAAGGCGACGTCGATCGAGCGGAGGTTGTTCTCCCGCGCACCCCGGACGGTGAGCCAGGCGCCGCTCCCCGACCGCCGCCGGCGCGGGACGGGAACCGCCTTGTCGCCGCGAAGATAGGCCGCGGTGATCGAGGCCTGGTTGTCGAGCAGCCCCTCCAGCGGGCCGGAATGGATCAGCTCGCCGCCGTGCTCGCCGGCGCCCGGACCGATGTCGATCACCCAGTCGGCCGAGCGGATCGTCTCCTCGTCGTGCTCGACCACGACGAGCGTGTTGCCCAGGTCGCGCAGCCGGTTCAGGGTTGCGATCAGCCGGGCGTTGTCGCGCTGGTGGAGGCCGATCGACGGCTCGTCCAGGATGTAGAGCACGCCCATCAGGCTGGAGCCGATCTGAGTCGCCAACCGGATGCGCTGCGCCTCACCGCCCGACAACGAGCCGCTGGCACGGTCGAGGGTCAGGTAGTCGAGGCCCACGTCGACCAGGAAGCCGAGCCGAGCGCGGATCTCCTTCAGGACCTGGCGCGCGATCTGGTTCTCGCGCTCGGTCAACCGCTGCGGCAGGGCGCCGTACCAGGCCAGTGCATCGGTCACCGACAGGCGGGTGGTCTCGATCACGTTGCGGTCACCCACCGTCACCGACAGCGACTCCGGCTTCAGGCGCATCCCCTTGCATGTCGGGCAGGGGCGGGTGGTCATGTACCGCTCGATCTCGGCCTTGATCGTCTCCGAGCCAGTCTCGCGATAGCGGCGCTCGAGGTTCGGGATGACGCCCTCGAACGTGGTACGGAAGGTGTGCGTGCTGCCGTTACGCGCCTGGTAGCGGACGTCGATCCGCTCGCCGCCGTTGCCGGACAGCAGGATGTTGCGCGCCTCCGCCGACAGGCTCGCCACTGGTTGATCGTTCCGGAACCCGTACCGCTCGGCTACGGCATCAAGGATCTTCGAGAACCACGACTCGGTGGTGGCCATGCGCCGCCACGGCAGGACGGCGCCGTCCTTCAGCGACCGTTCCGGATCCGGCAGGACCAGGCCCGGGTCGATCTCGAGGCGGCTCCCCAGCCCGGTGCACTCCGGGCAAGCGCCATGGGGCGAGTTGAAGCTGAAGTTGCGCGGCGCCGGCTCCTCGAAGCTGCCGCCGTGCTCCGGACATGCGTAGCGCTCGCTGAACAGCCGGTCGGCGCCCTTCGGTCCCTCGTCCGGCAGGTGCACCAGCAGCGTCCCGTCGGAGAGGCGCAGGGCGGTCTCGATCGAGTCGGCCATGCGGGAGGCATCGGGCCGGGTGGTCCCGTCGTCATCGGTCCTGCGCACGACCAGCCGGTCGATCACGACCTCGATGCTGTGCTTGTACTTCTTGTCGAGCTCGATCTCCTCGTCGAGGTCGCGAAGCTCGCCGTCGACCCTGACGCGGACGAAGCCAGCCTGCTTGGCGCCGGCCAGCAGCTTCTCGTGCTCCCCCTTCCGGTCGCGGACGAGCGGCGCCAGCAGCAGCAGGCGAGTCCCCTCCGGCAGGTCGTAGAGCTGGTCGACGATCTGCTCCACCGTCTGGCGCGTGATCTCGCGCCCGCAGATCGGGCAGTGCATGCGGCCGATCCGCGCGAAGAGCAGGCGCAGGTAGTCGTAGATCTCGGTCACGGTCCCCACCGTGGAGCGCGGGTTCCGAGACGCCCCCTTCTGGTCGATGCTGATCGCCGGGCTCAGCCCGTCGATCTGGTCGACGTCCGGCTTCTCCATCTGGCCCAGGAACTGGCGCGCGTAGGCGCTCAGCGACTCGACGTAGCGGCGCTGCCCCTCGGCGTAGATCGTGTCGAAGGCAAGGCTGCTCTTGCCGCTTCCCGACAGCCCGGTGATGACGATCAGGCGGTCGCGCGGCATCTCCACGTCGAGGTTCTTCAGGTTGTGCTCGCGCGCGCCGCGAACCACGATCTTGTCGGTGGGCATCGGTTCGATGATATCAGACCGATACGAACGCCCGTTCGATTTCCAGGCTGCCATCAGGCATCGGTATACGCCGGGAACATGACAGGTCCTGTCACGAGTCTCCGCGATTGGGCCTCGTGACAACCAGGTTGTCAATCGGCGTGACTTAGACGGCGGGGACCGGTCCTCCGCCTGGCGCCTCGGCGCGCGGGGTCGTCATCCACTGGACGACCACGCCGGCGATGCCGAGCGCCAGCCAGATCCCCAGCATGACGACCGAGTCGGCGACGACGACGTCGACCGTACCGTTGCGGAGCTGGTTCGGATCGATGCGGCCGAGCAGGACCAGCACCCCGCCCAGGAGCGCGCTGGCACCCCAGAAGGCACTGACCACGATCACCAGGCCGGTCGGCACGCGCAGCGCGATGGCCCCGATTCCGAAGATGATCGCCACCGCGATGCCGATGATCCAGGCCGCGTTCGCGCCGACCCCCAGGCCGGTCGCCGCACCATAGCCGATCGCATAGCCGAGCCCGGCGATGGCGATGGCCACTGAGACGTACCACCACACGAAGGCAATCACCGCCGCCAGCAGGCCGACCACGATCGCCACGCCCCAGGAGAGCGGCGTGCTGAGGTACGGCTCGTTGAAGACGGACTCGGCGATCTGCGCCCCGACGCCAAATCCGACCAGGAAGCCGAGGATCGGCAGCACGATGCGGAACACCCGATAGCCCGCGAAGCACGCGAGCAGCCCGATGACGATCGCCAACAGGCCGATGACGGCTGGTGTCACGCCTCGGAACCCTGCAAGTGGCGCGCCAATGAGGGCGGAGCGGTCAGCGGCTGCGGGCGGCGTTGATCAGCGAGGCGTACCACTCCCCGCTGTCCTTGAGGGTGCGACGCCCCGTGGCGTAATCGACGTGGACGATCCCGAAGCGCTGGTCGAATCCCTTGGCCCACTCGAAGTTGTCGAGGAAGGACCAGACGTAGTAGCCGGCCACAGGGACACCATCGGCCATGGCATCGGCCGTCGCGCGCACGTGGCGCTCCAGGAAGCTGCGCCGCTCGTCGTCGCGCACGTGGCCGGCGTCGTCCGGCCCCGTCTCGGGGAAGGCGGCTCCGTTCTCCGTGACCCGGATCTCCGGCGGCGCGTATTCGCCGTGCAGGCGAGCCAGGACCTGGCGCAGGCCATCGGGATAGACCTCCCAGTCCATGGTCGTGCGCTCGACGCCCGGCAGCTGGACGCCGGTGATGCCAAAGGGCGCAGACGGATCCGCGGCGATCACCTCGCGGGTGTAGTAGTTCAGCCCCAGGAAGTCGAGCTCCCCTGACGGCGGCGGCTGCAACGACAGAGTGTCGAGGTGGCCGGCCGCTGCGTGCGCCTCCATGGCCAACGCCGGGTAGCCCCTGCCGAACAGCGGATCAAGGAACCAGCCATGGTTGATGGCGCTGTGGCGCCGCGCAGCGAGGCGATCGTCCTCGGCGTCCGAGGCAGCGTCGACGAAGTTGACGTTGATGGCCGCTCCGATCCGCGCCTGCGGCGCCGCGGCCCGGATCCGGGCAGTGGCCGCGGCATGCGCGCGCAGCGCGGCGTCCGCGACGCGCAAGGCGGTCGGCCAGTCGCGCAGGCCAGGTGCGTGGACGCCGAAGGCATTGCCAGTGAACGCGAAGACCTGTGGCTCGTTGAGCGTGAGCCAGTCCCGCACTCGGCCACCGAATCGCTCGGCCAGCAACCCGGCATAGTCGGCGAACCAGTCCACGACCTCCGGGTTCGTCCAGCCGCCGCGGTCCTGCAGCGCCTGCGGCAGATCCCAGTGGTACAGGGTCAGCATCGGCTGGATCTGACGCTCCAGCAGGCCGTCGATCAGGCGGTCGTAGAACGCCAGCCCCGGCTCGTTCGGCTCCCCGGTTCCGAGTGGCAGCACGCGCGACCAGCTCACGCTGAACCGATATGCGTCGACGCCCACCCGCGCCAGCAGGTCGAGGTCCTCCGCCAGGTGGTGGTAATGGTCGCTCGCCACGTCCCCCGTCTCGCCGCGCTCGACGCGGCCCGGCTCGTGGCTGAACGTGTCCCAGATGGACGGCCCGCGGCCGTCCTCCGCCGCCGCTCCCTCGATCTGGTAGGCCGATGTCGCCAGCCCCCAGGTGAAGTCCACCGGGAAGCGACGCGCCAGCTCGACGACCGGCATGGCTGCGGTGCGTTCGATCGTTTCGGTCACGTCTGGGGAGTAGATGTCCGCGCAGGGTCGCGTGTCAAGCGCGCGGCGCGATCAGCGGACGAGCGGGTCATAGTCGCCGACCACGAACGTAGTCCGACAGCGGTCGACCAGCTTGGGCACGCAGCGCTCCGCCGCAGGGTCATCGAAATGACCGACGAAGACGAGCTCGCCAAGGCGCAGGTTCGGACCGGACGGCTTCGCGCGCGACGGGAACGGCTCCCCGGTGGGAGCGCCCAGCCGCAGCCCGTTCGCCTCGAGCTCGGCCTGGGTGACCGACTCGGATGGCTGGTAGGGCATCAGCACCCGCAGCGGACAGTCGCGCTGCAGCCAGGCGACGGAGGCATCGGCGCCGCCCGCGTCCCCTTCGCAATCCCCCGCCAGCTCCGCGTACCAGCCGACGATGCGCACCTCGCTGTGGCCATAGCGCACCGCCGGAAAGCCCTCGTCCAGCACCTTGCTCACCGGGATCTGCTCGAGCTCGGGGTTCACGGCACCGATAGAGCCGAGGACCATGATGCTGAAGATCAGCGCCCCGAGACCGGCCACCAGCGCCAGCCCGATGCGGGTCTCCCGATTCACGCGTCTTCCCCCCGCAGGTCGGCCCAGCGCCGCGCGACCAGCTCGATCGCGCGCCGCCAGAGGCCCTCGCGGCCAGGGTCGTTCAGCCAGGTCGAGGCGCCCGACGGATGAGGCAGGGCGATGACCGTCGCGCCCGGCGCTCCGTCCCACTCGAGCTCCTGGCCGACCAGACCATCGAGGCGCGCGGTTGGCCCGAAGGCCTGCCGGTGTGCGAGCCCGCCGACCAGCACCAGCAGCCTCGGCCCGACCTGGTGGACCTCCTCCCACAGGTAGGGAGCCCAGCGGGCAACCTCGGCTCGCGTCGGAGCCGAGTCGACCGAGGCACCCGGTCGGCGCCCCGGGTAGCACTTCCCCACCGAGGTGACGTAC
>JBKOZM010000087.1:0-6382 GCA_046725855.1 Chloroflexota bacterium
GCTCCGGAGGGGGCACACGCAGGCGATTGGCACGGGTTGTCGCGGCGGCGGCGCCCAGGACGGCTGGTATCATACCGCCCCCGCGCGCCCATCCCGGTTCATCGGCGCGCCGATCTGGAGAGCACGCAGGACCGATGCCACGACGTTCCGGGCGAGCCAGCCGCCAATCGCGACAGCGACGGGCGCGGCGGTCCGCCACCCCGCCCAGCGTCCCGCGCACGCCGGAGGCCGCGGCCGATGCAGCCGCGGTCCCGCCGCCAGCCTCGGAGTTCGATGCCGCCGATGCTGCTGCGCGTGTGGCCGGCAGGACCGCCCCGACCGTGCGCCCGGCGGCTCGCCCGAGTCGCTCACGCCCGGCCGACCCACGCTTCGGGGTGGCCGGCCCATCACGCCTCTCGGAGCGGGCGGTGGCCGAGTATCACTACGTGTTCCGCGACCTGCGGAACATCGCGGTGCTGGTCGGCGTGATGATCGTCCTACTCGCCGTGGCCACCGTGGCGGTCGGCGCCCTGGGGATCGGCCAGGTCTGACCTCCCGATCAGGGAGCCCAAGCAGGGCTCATCCTATCCTTGCCGGCCAACTCTCGGGCAGGTACTGCTGATCGACGTCGGCGCCGCCTGTTCGCCTCACCCGGGATCCAAATCGAAGACCAATAGTCGGTCGCCTTGACGGGCGAGGGGGTACCGGGCAGCGAGAAAGTCCACGAGGTCCTGATTCCAGTCGGCGAGAGCCGTAATCACGAAATAGCCCGGTTGGTGCCGGTCCATCAGCGCGCGCAGACGCTCCCTATCACTCAGTCGTTTGCCGAGCGTCGCTTCGTAATCCTTTTGATGGTAGTCCGGCCAAGGCACCACGAGAAGCCGACTGTAGAACATCAGTGGTTTGCCGTACCACTCGGTGAATGCGACGACTCGCTCTCCAGCGCCCAGCATTCTGCCGATCTCATCGAAGCGGGCTGCGTTCGGGTAGTTGCCCCGATTCGGCAGCCATAAGTCGGCTGGGGCCGTACCGTAAGTTAGTGCGCCGCCGGCAAGGAGCGCACCAACAACCGCGAATACTGCGCGTCGTCTGAGAGTCCGTATCCAAGAGGCGACCGCCTCGCCAGACCCAGCGATTCCAATCGACATGATCACCAGCAGTGGCACCTGGTAATAGTCATGCGTCATCGAGTGCCAGGAAAAGGTCAGCGTGTAAACGAGGTAGCCACTCAGAAGGGCAACCCCGATGCGCCGAAGCCGCCGTGCAACGACGAACCCAACGGCTCCCGCGAGCAACGGGAAGATGCCGACTACACGGATGACGTTTAGCGCCCATCCGGCGTAAAAGCCCGGCGTGAGCAGCAGCCCAGGGAGAATCTTGTCCTGGAGCTGTTGAGGGAGCAGGACCGCCGCGTACACCCCCGCCGGAAGGGCCACGAGAATCAGCAGAGCAAGGAGCATAGCCCCGCGACGACGGCTGTACCTAGTGCCGACATCGGTCGCCGATGCAACGCAAAGCGCCCCGAGGATTGGGAATAGGACACCTGGCTTCGTCAACGTCGCGAGGCCAAGCACGATGGACGTGGCCACGACGGACCGCCACGAACGGAGGATGTCGCGCCGGGTCACAAACCAGATGGCGATCACCAAGCCCATGGCCAGCACAGGCTCTGGCTGGAAACTCTGGCTGACCGCGAGAGCAAACGGCGCCAGGAGAAAGTACCCGAGCGCGAGGGTTGCACCCCACCAGCCAGTTAAGCGTCGGCAGAGCCCAAATAGGAAGGCGCCCGCCACAAGCCAGAAGGAACCAGCGAACAGGGCGGAGGTCCAGGGTCGTTCCACGCCATCGGGGAGGTATGTCAGCGCGGTCAGCGTCTGAAGGATCGGCGGCTCAACAAAGCGTCCCGGTCTGGCCTCAAGCCATGTCTCCTGCCAAGCAACGAGATGGTTCGAATCGAGCGCGAACCAGATGGTCCGCGCTGCGTTGGCAGAATCGAACTCCAAGGTGGGCCTGAATCCAATCGGCCACTGACCGATGCCACTCACACGTATGGCGATCGCTATCGCGGTTACTGCAGCGGCGGCGATGGCTGGCATCACCCATGCCGGCACGCGAGCCTCTACGCACGGCCGCTTTGCGAGCGGGGGTTCAAGAGGAAATCGCACGATGCCGTATCGGCCCGTATAGCGCGCTCAGCGCGGCTTCCCCCTCCGACGCTCCAGCCGCTGCCGGCGGAGCCGCTGGAGGCGCTCCCCGATCTGCGTCTCGAGCCCCTGGTCCGACGGCTCGTAGTAGACCTTGCCGGCCAGCTCGTCGGGCAGGTATTGCTGATCGACGTCGGCGCCCTCGAAGTCGTGCGGGTAGAGGTAGCCCTTCCCGTAGCCGTGCTCCTTGGCCAGGCGCCGGTGCGCGCTCGGGCGCAGCGGCAGCGGGACCGGCAGGCGGCCGTGCTCCTCCACGTCGGCCAACGCTGAGAAATAGGCCGCGCCGGCGCGGTTCGACTTCGGGGCCGAGGCGACGTAGGCCGCCGCTTGCGCCAGCGCGTACTGCGCCTCGGGCAGGCCGATCATCTCGACCGCCTGCATGGCCGCCACCGCCACCTGCAGCGCGCGCGGGTCGGCGTTGCCGACGTCCTCGCTGGCCGCGATCACGATCCGCCGGGCGACGAAGGTGGGATCCTCCCCCGCCGAGATCATGCTGGCGCACCAGTACAGGGCCGCGTCCGGATCGTTGCCGCGCATGCTCTTGATGAAGGCCGATGCCGCCTCGTAGTGCTGATCCCCAACCCGGTCGTAGGCAAGCAGCCGCTGCTGGGCCGCCTCCTCGACCCGCTCCCGTCCGAGCGTGGTGCCACGACTCGCGACCGACGCCGCCGCCTCCAGGATGTTGAGCGCCTGCCGCGCATCGCCACCGGACAGGTCGAGCAGGGCGGCCATTCCCCCGGCATCGAGCGTCACCAGCCCACCCAGGCCACGCTCCTCGGCCAGCGCCCGCTCGACCACGATTCGTAGGTCCTCCTCTGAGAGCGGCTCGAGGCGGTAGACCCGCAGCCGGGAGAGGAGCGGCGAGTTGATCTCGTAATAGGGATTCTCGGTGGTCGCCCCGATCAGGATGATGGTGCCGTCCTCGACGTGCGGCAGCAGGGCGTCCTGCTGGGCCTTGTTGAACCGGTGCAGCTCGTCGATGAAGGCCACGGTCCGGCCTCCCGCACTGCGGAGCGCGCGCGCCTCGGCGACCAGCTGCCGCACGTCGGCGACGCCGCTGGTCACCGCCGAGAGCGGGCGCCAGGTCCCCCCAAAGCGATCGGCCAGCAGCCGGGCCAGGGTCGTCTTGCCGGAGCCGGGCGGCCCCCACAGCACCATGCTGGGCAGGTAGCCCGTCCGCACCACTCGGGTCAACGCGCCCTGCGGCCCGACCAGGTGAGCCTGGCCGACGAACTCATCCAGCGTGCGCGGCCGCATCCGAGCGGCCAGCGGCGCGTCGGCGGGCGTTTCCTCGCCGAAGAGGGGCTGTGTCACGGTCGCCTGCCGGCGCGGCGTCGGCTTACGCGGCATCGGTCCCATCCATGGGCCGATTATGATGCCGGCCATGGAACAGAACCTGCGCATCCCCGGCCCGACCCCGATGCCGCGCGAGGCGCGCGAGGCCCAGGTTGCGCCGATGATCGACCACCGCGGGACCGAGTTCGCCGCCCTGCAGCGCGAGATCACCGAGGGCATCGCCACCCTGATCGCTAGCGGCGGCGAGGTCCTGCTGCTGACCGGATCGGGCTCGGGCGCCATGGAGGCGGCGGTGGTCAACACGCTGTCGCCAGGCGATCGAGTGCTGGCGATCACGATCGGCGCCTTCGGGGACCGCTTCGCCAAGATCGCGACCGCCTTCGGGGCCGACGTCGAGCCATTTGCGGTGGAGTGGGGGTCGGCGGCCGACCCGGATGCGCTGGCCGCGCACCTGTCGAGCCAGCCTCCGTATCGGGCCGTGCTGGTGACGCACAACGAGACCTCCACCGGGGTCATGAACCCCATGCGCGAGCTGGCGGCCGTCGTGCGCGGGGCGCCGGGCGAGCCGCTGCTCGTGGTCGACGGCATCAGCGGCCTGGGGGCGATGCCCTTCGAGATGGACGAGTGGGGCGTCGACGTGGTGCTGAGCGCGAGCCAGAAGGCCTGGATGGGCTCGCCGGGGATCGCCATCGCCGCGTTGAGCGAGCGTGGATGGGCCGCGACCACAAGCGCGCGGATGCCGCGCTTCTACTGGGACTTCGCCGAGGCGCGGCGCTGGGCCGAGAAGGGCCAGACGCCCTGGACCCCGGCCGTCAGCGTGCTCTACGGCCTGCGGGTCGGCGTGCAGCGGCTCCTGGCTGAGGGCCGGCAGCGAACCTGGGCACGTCATGCGGCGGTGGCCGCGGCGGCGCAGGCCGGGCTCGAGGCGCTCGGCCTCCAACTGGTGGCCGCGCCGGCCGACCGCTCGCACACGGTGACTGCCGCCTGGCTCCCGGACGGCCTGGAGTGGGGACCGTTCAACGCCGCCATGCGGGCCCGCGGCCTGATCGTGGCCGGCGGGCAGGGCGCCTGGGTCGGTCGCATCCTGCGCTTCGGGCACATGGGTGAGGTCGGCATCGATGAGATGGCCGATGCCGCTCGCGTCATGGGCGAGACGCTGGCCGAGCTCGGCCGCGCAGCGGACGGCGCGGCCGCGGCCGCGGCCGCCGCCGCCCGAGCTGCCTACGACGCGACACTCTCCACCGCGGCCAGGTGACCCAGCGCCTGACCCTTGTCCGTCACGGCGTCACCGTCTGGAACCTGGAGGGTCGCTTCCAGGGCCACCTCGACCCCCCACTCGCCGCCGAGGGAGAGGCTGAGGCGAGGCTGCTGGGGGCGCGGCTCGCCGGCGACCCGCGGGAGCGCCCGGCGCGGATCGTGACCTCCCCCCTCGCCCGCGCCGCGATGACGGCAGAGATCATCGCGCGAACGCTGGCAGGCAGCGGCGATGAGGGCTCGGAGGTCGCCCTCGACCCGAGGCTGGTCGAGATCGGCCAGGGAGAGTGGGAGGGCCGCACCCACGCGGAGCTGGCGGTCCACGACGCGGAGCGCTACGCGGCCTGGCGCCGCAGCCGGGGCATCCGCCAGCCGCCGCCTGGTGGGGAGTCGCTGACCCATGCGCAGGATCGCGTGCGCGAGGCGATCGACGAGGTCACCGCCGAGGGGCCCTGGCCGCTCTGCATCGTCTCGCATGGCGGCACCCTGCGACTGGCCGCGGCTCGGCTGCTGGGCATCGACCCGGCGCGTGCCCTGACGGTCGACCTGGACAATGCCTCCGCCTCCATCCTGTCGCGGAACGCGGCCAACGACACCTGGCGGATCGAGCGCTGGAACGACGCGAGTCACCTCCTGGGACGCGCGCCGCTGCACGTCGACGAGGTGGACGGCGAGCCGCTGGCCCTCTAGGCCGCGGCCGGCCGCCCGGGTTGGCGTCAGCGGCCCGGAATCACCTTCCCCAACCAGCGCTTGATCGTCAGCCAGATGAGCGGCAGCTGGAGGCGGTTCCAGGCGCGCTCGATGCGCAGGATCATGTCGCTCGAGATGCTGCGCCCCGAATAGCTCTGCCAGACCTTGCCGTTGGCAATGGTCCGGATCTCCGGCCGGCGGCCGGGGATCTGGTCCTCCAGCCAGCCGGCGTATTCGTAGATCGTCTCCGACGGGCGCTGGGCGACCCCCGCTCGATCGGCGGCCAGGACCAGTCGGTACCACTGCCGCTCGCCCGGGGCCAGGACGCGCATGCGGCGGCGCGATTGGACCAGGCGCCAGGCAGCCACGCCGAGCGCCATGGCAAAGATCGCCACGAACACCAGGCCGCCGCTCCCGGGCGACTCGGCAGGTGGCTGCTCGCCGGTCTGGTAGCCACCAGGGATCGGCCGGAAGGACGGCAGCGTGGAGACCGTCACCCCCTCCAGCAGCTTGTTCAAGTCGCGAGTCGGGAAGAACGACGGCAACGGAGGGCCGCTCGGCCCGGTGGGGGTCTGGGTCCCGCGGGGGCGGCTGATGCCCGAGATCGTCTTGGTGGCCTCGAAGGCCTGCCAGCCAAAGCCGGGGAAGTATATCTCGGCCCAGGCATGGGCATTCTCGCGGCGTACCAGATAGCGGTTTCCCTGGCCCTCGGCATTGTCGATCGGATCCCCGGGCGCGTAGCCGGTGGCCACTCGCGACGGAAGCCCCAGCGCGCGAGCCATGACCGCCATGGCCGTGGCGTAGTATTCGCAGTAGCCCGTCCTGCCCTTCTCGTCGAACAGGAAGAAGTCGACGATGTCGCGGTTCGGATCCGACGGGGTGGGGGCATGCACCGCGTAGCGGAACCCCGGTCCCTTCACGCGCAGGAACTCAGCCAGCGCCTTGGCCTTGTCGTAGGG
>JBKOZM010000088.1:0-3791 GCA_046725855.1 Chloroflexota bacterium
GCAAAATTCCCGACTGCTGCCTCCCGTAGGAGTCTGGGCCGTTCTCAGTCCCAGTCTGGCTGATCATCCTCTCAGACCAGCTACCGATCGTCGCCTTGGTGAGCCATTACCCCACCAACTAGCTAATCGGACGCAGGCCCCTCCGGAAGCGGATTTCTCCTTTGGACGACGAATCGAATCGCCGACCACATGCGGTATTAGCCACCCTTTCGGGCAGTTATTCCCCACTTCCGGGCAGGTCACCTACGCGTTACTCAGCCGTCCGCCACTAGGTTCACCAGGCAAGCCCGATGAACCCCGTTCGACTTGCATGTCTCACGCACCCCGCCAGCGTTTGTCCTGAGCCAGGATCAAACTCTCCGAACAAAAAACAGTGGTCTTGCCCGAGGGCTCCACCACCGTTCACAGTTCAGACTCGATCCCGCTGACTCGTGTGGGTTCCTGTCACTCTTCAGCTGTTAAGGTCACGCACCGACTGCGTCGGTATCGTTCGATTGAGGCCTCCGTTCGGAAACCCTGGCGGCTAAGCTGCGCGGCCGATTGACCGCCGTTCTCAACATCGCCCGCCGACTGCTGCCGGCGCGATCACGAATCCTACACGCTGGGGGTCTGAGCGTCAATCAGCGGAGCGCTCACCCGCGCTCGGCGTAGGCAGCAACCAGGCCCGCGAGATCGTCCTCGTAATTAAGGAATGCGTCGTCATCATCCTCGAAGGCGTCGCCCTCTGGTGAGACCGATTCGGTAAGTAGCGCCTGGCGCGTGTCACGGTCGGCGGGCGGCATGCCGCCAGGGAACCGGGCGCACGCGCTGCGGACGATAGCCGCGGTTCTGCCTGCTCCGATCGCCTCGAGCGCCTCGATGGCGGCAGCTGCTTCGTCACCGGCCGCGTTGAAGAAGTACTGGTCGAATCCGCCGTTATTGACCTCCGCCTCGAGGTCATCAACCAGGCGCTGCACCTCGGCCGGCGTCATGAGCGCTCCACCTGGCGGCGGCCCTGCAGCGAGCGGATGAGGGTCACGTCGTCGGCGTACTCGAGGTCGCCGCCCACCGGCAGGCCGCGCGCGATGCGGGTCACCGCCGCCACGTGCGGGGCCAGCAGGTCGGCCAGGTACATGGCCGTGGCCTCGCCCTCCAGGTTAGGGTTGGTGGCCAGGATCACCTCGGCCACCCCGCCCTCCGCCACACGGGCGACCAGCTCCCGGGCGCGGATCCGTTCAGGCCCGATGCCGTCGATGGGGCTGATGGCACCGTGCAGGACGTGATAGCGGCCGCGGAACTCGCCGGTGCGCTCGATGGCCAGCACGTCGAGCGGCTCCTCGACGACGCAGATCCGGGTCGCATCCCGGCGGTCGTCGGCGCAGATGGCGCAGGGGTCGACCCCCACGTCGGTGATGTTGCAGCAGGTCGAGCAGTAGGCAACCTGCTCCTTCACCGCCACCAGCGCCTGGGCCAGCGCCTGGGCCTCGTCTGCCGGGGCACGGAGGACGTGGTAGGCCAGGCGCTGAGCGGTCTTGCGGCCCACGCCCGGCAGTCGGCTGAGCTCCTCGATCAGCCGCGCCACCGGCGCAATGAGGCCGCTCACCCCTTGCGGTTGGGTGGAAGCGCCAGGCCGCCCAGGCCGGGGACGCCCGGCATGCCGAGCGATGCGACCGAGGCCATCCGCTCGCGCTCGAGCTCCTTGCTCCGCGAGATCGCGTCGTTGACCGCGGCCAGCACCAGGTCCTGCAACATCTCGACCTCGGCCGGATCGACGGCGGCAGGGTCGATCTCGAGGGCGCGGATCTCCTGGGCGCCGGATATGACGACTCGTACCGCGCCGCCGCCGGCGGTCGCCTCGAGCGTCGTCTCGCGCAGCTCCTCCTGGGCCTGCGTCATCTGCGCCTGCATCTGCTGCGCCATCTTGGCGATCTGGGCGATGTTCACTGCTTGCTTCTCCATCGTGCGGGGCAAATGGTCACGAGCGGACCTCCGGGACGTCGACCAGCTCGCCGCCGGTGATACGAAGGACGCCCTCCAGCAGGGAGCGAGCCTCCGGATCGTCCGGGTCCGGAGCAACGGCCTGCTGGACGGTGAGCGGCTCAAGCTCGACGTTCGTGGCGATGCAGTCGATCGCCCAGGTGCCGCCGAGCACGCTGCCCAGCAGCAGCTCGATGGCTCCGGCGCGGGTCGTCGCCTTCTCGCGCATGAAGCCACGCTCCTCGGGGAAGGCCAGCGTCAGACGTGCGCCGTCCACCGCCACCGGCCGGCATTCGCGCAGCAGCGGCTTGATGGCGGGCGCGGCCCGGTCGATCACGTCGGCCCATCGGGCGCGAATGGCGGCGACCTCGGGCCGGGTCAGCGGACCGTCCTCGGCAGCGGCTGGGGGTGCCACGGGTATCGGCGCGGGCACGGGTTCGGCGGCGGGCGGCTCCTCGACAGGCGGCGCGGGTGGCGCCTTGGCCGCTACGGCCACGACCGGCTCCGGGACGGAAACCGCCGCAGTCGCGGGAGCGGAGGGCATCGGCTCCACCGCCAGGAGCTCCATCGCCAGCCGGGCGCGCCCCTCTCGAGCACCGGCGCCGGCGGCCTCCGCCAGGGTGCGCAGGATGTGGGCGAGCGTCGCCGCCATGGGCGGGTCGGACGCCGAGGCGAGGAGCAAGCGACGCGCTTCCGCCTCGGCCTGGGACGCCACCTGGGCCATGTCGCGGCCTCGGTCGGCGAGCGCCTCGATCTGATCCAGCGCGGCGGGCGCGTCGCCGCTCAGGTAGGCCTGCAGCAGCGCGGCGATCGTCTCGTCGTCGGCAAGGCCCACCGCCTCGCGGACCGCGTCGAGGGTGACGCGGTCGCCGGCGAAGGCGAGCACCTGGTCGAGCAGCGACTCGGCGTCGCGCATGCCACCATCGGCCAGGCGCGCGATGAGGGCCAAGGCTTCCGCCTCGGCCTCGGCGCCTTCGGCGCTGACGATGCGGGTCAGCTTGCCGGTGATCGCATCGGTCTGTAGACGCCGGAAGTCGAAGCGCTGGGTGCGGCTGATGATGGTCGGCGGCACCTTGTGGGTATCGGTCGTGGCCAGCACGAAGACGACGTGGTCCGGCGGCTCCTCGATGAGCTTCAGCAGCGCGTTGAAGGCGTGCGGGCTGAGCATGTGGACCTCGTCGATGATGTAGACCCGTCGCCGCAGCTCGGACGGGGCGGTCAGCGCCCGCATCACCAGGTCCCGCGCATCCTCCACCAGGCCGTGGCTGGCGGCGTCGATCTCGATGACGTCCAGGGCGCGGCCCTCGCGCACCGAGACACACGCCGCGCAGGTGTCGCACGGCTCGCCGTCAGGGCCGCGATTCGTGCAGTTGATCGCCTTGGCCAGGATGCGCGCAGTCGAGGTCTTGCCGGTTCCACGCGGGCCCACGAACAGGTAGGCGTGCGCGGTCCGATCGGCGGCCACCGCCCGGCGCAGGGTGGCGACGATCGCATCCTGGCCGAGCACCTCGCTGAAGCGCTGGGCGCGCCAACGGCGGTAGAGCGCGCGGTGCTGGTCGACGCCGACGTCGGGCGTGTTCGGTTCAGCGGTCAGGGGCGTCGACATGGCTTCCTTACCGTACACCGATCGCGCCGGCTGGGTCCTGCGGTCGGGGCCGTCGATGACGGGGCGAGATTTCGACCACCACATGCCCATCTGCGAAATGGCCAATGCGCAGCCAGGGACGAATGAATAGGCCGTGCACCCGGCGTCGAACGAGAGCCCTCACACACGCGATGATCGTCCGGCTCCAGCCAGGTCGCCCCACGGCACCCGAAGGCGTTCGCTTACCGCT